>JAYVZM010000462.1:0-7446 GCA_043783345.1 Verrucomicrobiota bacterium | reverse complement strand
GATTCAGTCGATCCAGGATGTGGTGCAGATCACGTCGGCCAAGGACGGTGGAGAGGTGACTTTCTGCCTGCCCGCCGAGGGCGATGCCGCCCTTGGCTCCAAGCCGCCGGTTTTCGATGTGGTTCCGGCCAACACCATCACAACGCGGGCTGGGACGGTAGTGGACATCGACAAAATCGGCTTCGTCGGTTTCTCGGGAAAAGTATGCACAATCGAATTTGTGATCGTGGGACGGAAAGTGGTCGGGAACACTTATTGGGCCAAGCCGGGCAGCCCAGGCGTGGGCCACGACAACACGCCCCCGCACTAGGCGGGAACTGACATTGACCCGGGCGCACGCAGGCCTACTGCGTGCGCACCACGTGGAGCACGCCAGTCTTGGTCAGGGCCACGAGGGTCCGGCCGTCGGGCGAACAGGCCAGCAAGTGCAGCCGCTGGCTGGAGCCAAGCGGCAAAGCGTGCAGGTAGCGCCAGTCGGCGGTGGCGAAGCAGTGGATGTCGCCTTCGATCCCGCCGACCAGTAGGCGCGTGCCATTCGGGGTGAGCGAGAGAGCTTGCGGGGCCGCACTGCCGGAATCCAGCTGGCGGACCAGCGCGCCGGTCCGGCTGTCGCGCACCTCAAGATTGCCGTTTTCCAGCGCCACGACCAGCTGCCGTTCGTCGGGGAGCAAGAGGAAATGCGGTGCGATGGCGGGCAGGGTCTGCTTCCAGAGTTCCTTGCCGTCCGGCCAGGAAAGGCAGAATAGCTCCCGGTTGGTTGCCGTGAGCCACAGCCGATGGCCGGCGGGGTCCAGCTGCATGGCGAAACACCGTTGGAGCCCGCCGCGGATGACCCGGCCGGCCACGCGTAGATCGCCAGTTTGATCGAGTTGGGCTGTCTGCCGTCCGTCCGGTGTCGCGACCGCAATCCGGACCGGAGAAGCGCTGTTTCCGTTCAGCACTCGCGGTGGCCCGCCGACGGCATCGATCAGGGCCAGGCCGGAACCGAACGTCACTCCAAGCAGCCCGTCCGGCGTTAGGACCAAGGGCAGCTGCAGCGCCATGGTCTGCCCGGTGGATTGCAGGGTGGAGAGATCCAGCCACACAGAGAATTTCCCGTCGAGCGGCACACAGAGGCGGCGGCTGTCGGCGGAGAAAACCAGGCCGGTGGTCCCGGCATTGATGTTCCACGCTTGATAAGAGTTGGGCTTGGAAGGTTGGTTCAAAGACCAGGCCCGCAGGCCGCCGTCCATGGCGGCCGTGTAGACCAGATCGTTTTTGGGGGTGACGACTACGTCCGACAACAAGGCCCCATGTCCCCGGACAAAGCGGGGGGCGCCGTCGGGAGTGACCTGGTCCAGCCAGATCAGGCGTCGAACCTGCGCCGCCAGCCGTTGGGGAGACCCGCCGGCGGTGAACTCCACCGATTTCCTCGTGCCCGCCGGCAGGGTTTCCGCAGTCTTCACCCACTGTTCGCCGGCGGGCCGCCAGACTTCGCCGGAAATATCGAGCACCGCCCAGGGGCCGCGCGAATCCACGCCGACCGCGCTCGGCCGGTTGCGGCCGATTTCGGTCTGGACCAGCCGGGGCGTGTCCCCCGCAACGAACGCCGTGAGCCGGAACTCCGCGTTGCTGCCACCGGCGCGCACGCCGGCCAGCGCCACCGATTCGCTGCTGGCACCGGCCCCAAAACGGAACAGCACCCAGGGCGTGGTTTCCCCCGCGGGTTGCAACTCCGTGCGTGACACGATGCGCCGTTCCCCAAAATCCCAGAGCACCAGCGCCGGCCGGTCCTCGTCATGGGCGACCACGCGATGGGGCCCTTGCGCGGTCAGCGGGCGGTATTTTCCTGCCACCGCGGGTTCGGCGGGCTGGCCGGTGGCCACGGACCAGCGCTGCAGCCCGCCTGATTCGTCGGTGCCCACCAGCCATCGACCGTCGCTGGAAAAGCCCGCGAAATCCCGGAGGCCGGGAACGCGGCGGATCTCCCGCTGGGTTGTCGTTTCATACAGAGTGACCCCCGCGTTGTTGTCATGAACGGCCAGCAATGATTCGTCGGGGGAGAGGGAAAGCCGGTCGATGGCGGGGCCGGTTTCGCGCAGGACCGTGGCCGGGTCGCCTTGCGCTTCGTGCCACAGCGCGCGCCACTCGAAACCGCGGAGATCGGGCTCGCCCGGTTTGGGCACGACTTCATTCAGCAAACGTCGCGCCCGGTTCAGATCGTCCTGGTCGATGGCTCGTTGCGTCTGGGCCAGGGTCGCGGAGTAGACGGTCTGGCGCGCGAGGGTGTCGCGCTCGGCCTCGGCGGCGAGGCGCCCGGACATTTCCCGATTGGCGCGCTGGCGCTCGAGGTAGGCCCCGATTCCCGCGATGCTCGCGATGAGCGCCAGCAACGCGGCGATGCGGAGCGAGCGCGACAGCCGGCGCTCGGCCTTGCGCAACCGGCGCACCGAGCGGCCGGCTTGGAGCAGCAGCAGGTCATCGAGCAGCGCGGCGGCGTCGAGGTGGCGCTGGGCGGGGTGGGATTCGCAGGCGCGGATGAGCACTTCGTTCAGTTCGAGCGCCTCCTTGCGATCCGGCCAGGCATGAATTTCCGCCGGCAGCCGCGGGTAGTCGTGCCGGTCGAGCCCGGTGAGCAGTTCGTAGAGCAGCTTGCCGAGCGCGAACACGTCGGCCGCCGGCGCGCCGGGCCCCTCGGGCGGCACGAAGCCCTCGGTGCCGACGAAGGTCAGCGCCGCGCTGGCCGCGGTGACGAGCCCGATATCGGCCAACTTGGGCGCGCCGCCGACGATGATGACGTTGGACGGCTTGATGTCGCGGTGCACCAGGCCCCGCGCGTGCAGGCCGGCGAGCGCGCGGGCGAGCTCGACGCCCAGCGCGATGCATTCGCCGGCCGGCAGCCGGCCGCGGCTTTGCCGCATTTCCTTCAGCGTCAGGGGCGTGTAGTTGGCCGGATCGATCTCGCGCCCGGACCTGACGTCGTCGGCCAGCTCCATCACATAGTAGAAATAGGCCGCGGCGGGGTCGCGGCCGACATGCAGCAGGGCGAGCTGGCGCGACTCGCTCAGCGAGATCGCGGCAAATTCCTTCAACCCGTGGAATTCGCGCTCGTAGGGGCCGGTCTCGGGGAAGCGGTCGCGCCAGACGATTTTGACCGCACGGTAGACGCCGGTCACACCGCGCGCCAGCCAGACTTCGCCGTAGGCACCGCGGCCGATGAGCCGCAGCAGCTCATAGTCGGGGATGGCGGGGGGTGACGGCGTGGCTTCCGGTGGCACTCCGCCGGAGCCAAGCAGGAAGCGGGCGGCGGTCAACCCAGCGAAGCGCGCAGGGTGGCGACCTCGGCCTTCAACTGTTTGGTCAGCCGGTGGCTGATCAGGTAGACGGACGCGGGGTTGAGGCCGAGTTCGCGGGCGACGCGCATGACCGGCCAACCCTGGCGCGCGTAGAAATCAAAGGCCTGGAAATGCTTCGCGGGCACGCGGCGGGCCAGCCGGCCGAGCGCGGCGTCGAGCACGTGCTTCTGCCACTCGGCCTCGGAGGCGTCGTCGAGCGCGCTGGTCTTGTCGTCCGGGATGCGCTCGATGGTGCGGGTGGCGTCGGTGATCTCCTGGCTGCGGCGCGAGGGCGGTGCGGCGGCATCGCGCGGCCGGGCGCGGTATTTGTCGGCGATGCGCCAGCGCGTGAGCTGCGCCAGCCAGCCGCGGAAGGAGCCCCGGGCGGGGGCGGACTCGAAATCCTTGATGGTCTCGGCCACGCGCACGAAGACCTCCTGCGCCACCTCCTCGGCCTCGACGTGCGTCAGGCCGCCGCGCCGCGCCAGCCCGTAGACGAAGTTGCGGTAGAGCCGGTAGAACTCCTCCCAGCTGTTCTTGTCCTCCCAGTCGCGCAGCCGGAACAGCAGCGTGGGACGGGTGTGCAGCGAGGAGTGAGGCTCATCCATGGTGGCAATCATGGGTAATTAACGGCCGCGGCCGGGGCAATCTTGCAAAAAACGCGGGTGGCGTCGGCGGAAAGATTCCTGAAAGAAAGGACGGGGCGGAGGCGTTTCAGGGTTCGCCCCACGATATTCCCATGAAAACCATCCATGAAGTAAATGCAGTTTCGGTAAAGCCCCTCAAGGGCACACCTGTCAAATGGCGGATCAACGCCGCCGGGACCGTGACCACCTCCGGCTGGACCAAGCCCCAGTTGGTTCTGCGCGTCCATGTGCATCCGCCGCTGGACGGCCTGATGGAACTCGATTTTGTGGCCGAGCCCCCCGCCGGCATCAGTCTGCAGGTCTTGCAGCCGGTCGCCGCCCAGATTGACGTGCCGGTCCCCGGGTGGGCCCGCGGCGTCAAGGTCCTCTCCGCGACGAACGCCGTCTCGGCCACGCCGACGCTGCCCGCCGCCAAGGCTACGATGGTCACGCAGCTCTTCGCCGCTCAGGAGGCCGCGCGGGCCGTCAATCTCGGGCTGCGGATGGAACTCGATGCCGACGTGTCGTTCTACGACACGCTGGTGATGCTGGAAAACCAGCCGATCACGGGCTGGAAGTGGGATGGCGACAAGGAAGCCTACACGCGGGACTGCCCCGGCTTTCCCGTCAACGGCACCCTCGAGGTCTTTGCCTCCGCCCGCTCCCGCAACCAGGCCGATGTGCCCGCGGCGCTGGTGCTGACCATCACCGCCCCGGGCGGGGTCACCCATACCCTCACGGTCGCCACCAAAAACTTCAAAGGTCGTGCGACCGCCTCCTACAATGTCTAAACTCTTTCTCCGGATGCGGCTGCTTGCCGCCACTCTCGGGTTGGGCGCGGGCTCCGCCCAGGCGTTCATCATGATCGACACCGCCGGCGCGCGCGAAGTGATCAGCCCGGCCAGTTTTGCAGAGGAACCCCTCAAGGAAGGCGAGGCCTACGCCAGCCGGAGCCTCAAGCTTTCCTCGAAGGACAAGTCACTGACCGGCTTCTGGCTCTGGCACCGGCGGACCAACGCAAACCAACCGCTCGTCGGCGCCCGCACCCGGACGATGGGAATCGACCTCAAGATTTCAGAGCCCGATGGCCTGGAACAATTCGTCAAGTTCGAGCGGACGCCAAACTGGGAAGTGGGTTTTCTGGCGAACTGGACCTTTCATCCGGCGCCGCTGTCGCCCGGGGCGGGCGCCGACGGCCTGGCGGTGTGGCAATCGTTCACCCTCCAGGCGGGCTACCAGCAGCAGAGTGTGGAATACATGCCGCTGACCGGCAACCCGGCGTTCCAGGCGAAGCGGGCGCGGGACGGCTCCGGGTTTGCCAGCGCGACCGCCGGATTCTACGTAAATGGCGTGCCCGGGGTGGGACAGCTCTCGTTCGTCCTGAATGCGGAGGCCCGGCACGGCAGCAATTACAGCGACCTGCCCAAGGTGACGATCGACAGCCTGACCATCTTGCTGCCGGCCGAGGCCAACGGGGGAACGCGCCTCTCGCAGACCAAGTCAAAAACCCTGCGTCGGGGCGACCTGCAGGAGGACACCCTCTATCCGCTGACCGCCGCGATGGTCTTCACCCTCCCGGCCAACTGGCCGCTGTCGCTGCTGGGCGAGCCGGGCAAGCGGGACAGCGGGCAGTTCTACTTGGCGCCGTATTGCCGGCTGACGCCCTCGGCCGATTCGGGCACGGCCCGCGCCTACGGGCTGAACCTCGCGTTTCGCAGCAAGACCTACGGCAAGGATTCGCCGCGCGGGAAAATCACGATCCCGCTGAGCGTCTTTGTGGAACGCGGGCGCGGGTCGACCGACAGGAACTGGGCAACCGTCTCCGGCGTTTCCACCGTGTTCAGCTGGGGGCCGTGATCATCGTTGAGGATCGCGGGGCGGGGCGGAATCAAGCCGGGCGAATCCGCCCCGACCTCACGCCAGAAACGAGCAGATGTATTCGCAGAGACCGGCCGGCACTTCGATGGTGAAGCCGCTCTTGCCGGGCACGTCGAAGCTGGTGCCGGCGGCATAGGCCTTCACCGCCGTCTGTCCATCAAGCGTCACCCGGCAGGAGCCGGCCGTGATCTCCATGCGCTCGGGCATGCCGGTATCGAAATGGTAGCTGCCGGCATAGATCAACCCGAGGGTTTTTTTCGCACCGTCGGGCATCAGCACGGTGTGGCTGATGACCTTGCCGTCGAAATAGACATTGGCCTTGGTGTGGACGGTGACGCCGGTGAACCGGATGGGCAGGGACATGGTGGCGACATTCGTGGCGCAGAGCGGGACCGAGTCAATCCGCCGGCGCGGACATGACAGGGTTTTTCGCCACCCCGCGGGCAAATAATGGTTCGCCTCGTCTTGGTCCCGGGATAATTTGTGCGCACCATGCGTTACCCCCTCCTGTCCCTGCTCGCGGCACTGGTCCTCACGTCCGTGTCACCCGCCCAGACCCTCGCCCGGGTGTTCGATGTGCGGGCCCACGGTGCCAAGGGCGACGGCGTCACCCTCGACACGACGGCGATCAACGCGGCCATCGATGCGGCGACCGCGGCGGGCGGGGGCACGGTGTGGTTCCCGGCCGGCGACTACCTGAGCTACTCGATTCATCTGAAGAGCCATGTCGCGCTCTATCTGGACGCTGGTTCGACCCTGGTTGCCGCCGAGCCCTCGGAGGATCTCACCGTGGGCTACGATCCGCCGGAGCCGAACCCGGTCACCGAGCACTACGAGGACTTCGGCCACTCGCACTGGCACAACAGCCTCATCTGGGGTGAAGATCTTACTGATATTGCCATCACCGGACCGGGCCGGATTTTCGGCCGCGGTTTGAGCAAGGGCGGCGGCCGCCGCGATTACCTGCCGGAGGAGCGCGCGGCCCTCAACGAGGTTGGCGCCCCGGGCGGCAACAATCGCGTCGCCTTTCCCCTCCCCGAGGCCGCCCGCGCCGCCATCGCCGCGCAGAAGCCCGGGCCCTTCGGTTATCCGGGCAATGACACGCTGCCGGCGGGCGTGGGCAACAAGGCCATCGCTCTGAAAAACTGCCGCAATGTCATCTTCCGCGACTTCACGATCTACCACGGTGGCCACTTCGCCATCCTCGCCACCGGCGTGCAGAACTGGACGGTCGACGGCCTCAAGATCGACACCAACCGCGACGGCATCGACTTCGACTGCTGCCAGAACGTCCGGGTATCGAACTGCACCGTCAATTCCCCCTACGACGACGGCATCTGCCCGAAGGCCTCGTTCGGCCTCGGTCGCGTCATGCCGACGGAAAACATCACCATCACCAACTGCCAGGTCAGCGGCTTCGACGAGGGCACGCTGCTCGACGGCACGCGCCAGCAGAAGATCATGCGCGGCACCGGCACCGGCCGTATCAAGCTCGGCACCGAGGCCAATGGCGGCTTCCGCAACATCACCATCACGAACTGCGTCTTCGAATCCTGCCGCGGCCTCGCGCTCGAGGAGGTCGACGGCGGGCTCATGGAGGACATCACCATCTCGAACCTCACGATGCG
>JAYVZM010000461.1:0-7481 GCA_043783345.1 Verrucomicrobiota bacterium | reverse complement strand
AACCTCGAGTCCCTCGTGGCACAGGCCCGCTTCCGCCCGGCCTTGAAGGAGGGCAAGCCCATCGACGGGGTCGCCCAGCTCAAGATCGGCGACCTGGCCCTCTAGGTCGCGTTCGCGCCGAGCGAGCGCAGCAACTCGTAGCTGTAGAGCCCCGTGCGGTGGCCGTCGCTGAACTCAAAGCGGATCGCGTAGTTGCCGATCCGCTCCCAGCCGGTCACCTCCACCCCGACGTAGTTCTTCGGCACGTCGCCACCATATTGGTGGCCGAAGATGTCGCGCTCGCCCCGGGTCTCGGCGCTGGGCGACGCCGCACGGAGGGTGGCGAAGGACAGGTAGCTTTCCTTGCCGTCGTCCCAGCGGATCGCCACTTCCGAACCGACCAGCTGGATGTCCACGGGTGTCTGCATGCCAGCAGCTATTAGGCAAGGCCGGGGCAATGGGAAGCCCGGAAAATATCGCGACCATTTCATTGGCATCGGGGTCCAATTGGATACCCTCGGGGTATCATGCATGCGACTTCCACGCGTTTGCCTCATGTGGTGGTGCTGGGCGCCGGTTTCGGCGGGCTCACCTTTACCAAGGCATTTCCCTCCCACCTGGCTCGTGTCACTGTGATCGACCGGCAGAACCACCATCTTTTTCAGCCGCTGCTTTATCAGGTGGCGACAGCCGGGCTGTCGGCGCCGGACATCGCCCAGCCCATCCGCGCCATCCTGCGCGACAAGCCCAACCTGACCGTGCTCATGGCCGAGGTTCGCGGCATCGATCTCGCCGCCCGGCGCGTCTCGCTCGACCACGGGAACCTGGCCTATGACTGGCTCGTCATCGGCCTCGGCGGTCGCACGGTTTATTTCGGTCACGACGAGTGGGAGAAATTCGCCCCGGGCCTCAAGTCGCTCGACGACGCCGTGCTGCTGCGCCGCAACATGCTCCTCGCCTACGAGCGGGCCGAGGTCGAGACCGACGCCGCGAAGCGGCAGGAACTTATGACCACCGTCGTCGTGGGCGGCGGTCCGACCGGCGTCGAGCTGGCCGGCACTTTCGCGGAGCTGGCGCGCACCGTCCTCTACCGGGACTTCGATCACATCGACGCGCGGCAGGCGCGGATCCTCCTCATCGAAGGCGGCCCGCGCATTCTGGAAAATTTTCCCGCGGCCCTGTCGGCCAGCGCACTCCGCCAGCTCACCAAGCTCGGCGTCGAGGTGCGGCTGAACACCCGGGTGACCGCCATCCGCGAGGGCGAGGTGGAGTTCGGCGGCGGGGCGCTCCGTGCCGGCAACATCGTCTGGGCCGCCGGGGTCGGCGCCAGCCCCGTGACGCGCTCACTCGGCGTCGAGACCGATCGCGCCGGCCGGATCAAGGTGCGGCCCGATCTCAGCCTGCCGGGCCATCCGGAGGTTTTCGCCCTCGGGGACATTGCCGCCCTCACCGATACCCGGGGCGTCGTGGTCCCGGGTGTCGCGCAGGGCGCCATGCAGGGCGGGGCGCACGTGGCGAAACTTCTCGCCTACGACATCGCCGTCGGCGCCCGGACGCCGGAACAGCGCGAGGCCTTTGCCTACCGGGACAAGGGCAACATGGCGACCATCGGCCGCTCGTCCGCCATCGCGCAGATCGGCCGGCTGCACTTCAGCGGCTTCGTGGCTTGGGCCATGTGGCTCGGCCTGCATCTCGTTTTCCTGGTCGGCCTCCGCAACCGGATCTCCGTCTTCTTCCAGTGGACTTACTCGTATTTCACCTACAAGCGCGGCGCCCGCATCATCATGGGGCAGGAAATCACCACGCCTCCGGTTCCGGCGAAGCCGGCTTCTTCGGCGCCTTGAGCCGCCGGTGCTTGCTCCGGTCGATCTCCTCGATCTCGGGCTCGGGGATGCGCGTGAACGCGATGCGCATCGGCGCGTCCTGCGTGGCCCCGTGCGCGCCGCCGAAGTAGACGGAATTTTTCCCAAAAACTTGGTTGAGATGGTCCATGGCCTTGAACAGCTGCTCGTGGCTTTTCTCGCTCTCGTGCTCGAACAGATCCGGCGTGTGCATGCGCAGGTCGATCAGATGGCCCAGTTGGACGCCGATGCGCAACGGCGTGCGCCGGGCAAATTTTTCCGGCCGCTTCTGCCACAGCTGGTTCAGCGCGTGGGTCAGGACCAGGGTGTCCTGCGTCTCCGTGAGCCGCACCTCCTCCGACCAGCGGGTGTCGTCGGTGTAATCCACCGCGACGCTCAGCCCGCCGGCGTAGCGGCCGGAATGCCGCAGTCGCATCGCGGCCTTTTGCAGCAGCCGGTGCAGCACGGCGAGCGCGGCCACGTGGTTGCGCCGCTTCGGCGGGAGCACGTGCTCGTGGCCGAGCTGGCTGCTTTCCTCCTCCGGGAAGGGCAGGTCCTCGCCGTGCAACAGCCGCCACATCCGCTCGCCGACCACCCCGTGCCACAGGCCGCGGAATTCCGCCAGCTTGGCGGCGTAAAGTTTCTCGACTGTGTCGATGCCGTGTTCCCGGAGGCGCGCGCCCATGTTCCGGCCGATGCCGCTGATGTCCTCGAGGTCGAGGTGGAGCAGTTTTCCGGGAATGTCCGCCTCGTCGAGGATGACGAGTCCGTCGGGCTTCTGCATATCCGACGCAACCTTCGCCAGCAGCCACGTGGGCGCGATGCCGATGGAACTGCGCAGGCACGGGCCGACCTCGCGCGCGATCGCCGCCTTGATGCGCTGCGCGACCGCCTCGGCCTGCGCGGGCGGGGCGAAGCGCGGCGTCAGCCGGCAGGTCACTTCGTCGATCGACTGGGTCTTCCAGACCGGCAGGCAGGATTCGATGACCGCCTTTAGTCTGCGGTGGTAGTTGATGTAGGTTTCCGGTCGCGCCTCGACGACGATGAGGCCGGGACAGACGCGGCGGGCGTCGGCCACCCGCATGTTGCGGGTGAGCCCGAGTTTTTTCGCCTCGAGGCTGACGGCGATGCAGCCGGTGGTCTCGGCCAGGACCGGGACGATGCCGAGCGGCTGGCCGCGCAATTCCGGACGCTCCTGCTGCTCGACCGAGGCGAAGAAGGAGTTGAAGTCGATGGTGAGGTAGCGCAGCGGCACGCGGCTAATTTTGTTGTTCTGCCCGCCCTGTCAAAAAAGAAGCGGCCCTCAATTTTTTCCTCCGTCCCCGCCCCGCCCAATGTCATCTGTTATATGACAAATCTCCGTCCGGCAGAGTGGAAACTTGTCATATAATAGATGACAAACATGCCCAGGCTGGCTAAACTGGATTCATGAAAGGTGCATTTCAACATGCTGACGTGTCTGGCCTGGTCCAACACCTGATGGAGGTTGCGGTGGAAAATCTGCGGGCCGTCAAGCGACTTAAGGCGCCGGACCGGCGTCCCGGGAGGTTTACGGTTTTGCGCCCCGGGCCGGAAACCCCGGTGTGGAACGAACTGATCAGGCACGCCGCACCCTATTTGCGCAAACGGGGTGACAAGGTGCGGCTGGCCCGGTTGCTGGGATTGTCGAGACAGCGGTTGCATCAACTGTTAGTCGCACGGAGTGCATGCGCCGATGCCGAACGAACGTTGCTGCTCGTGGCCTGGGTGCAGGCAAGGCGGTCCGGTCAGGAGTGGGTCTGACCACGGCGGATCAGTAGATCTTTTGTCGAATCGTTTTACTGGGGATCGGCAGGGTTTGTCGGGAAGTTTGTCATATAATAGATGACAAACTTCAAAAGCGATTGGCCGGGAGGATGACAGTAAATTCAGTTGCGCGAGCCCGGATCGTTGCCAACTTGGCCTCGTCCAGCGCGAACTAGCTCGCGACCGGACATTCAACATCAACCCTTCACCTCGGATCCGAGGCTTCATCGCCATGCGACAAGCACCCCCGTTCCATTCAGGCCGCCGGCAGGTATTCCTTGTGAGGAAAACTGCGGAGGCCATGTGAAAAACATCCTGGATTTTGCCCGCGCCAAGCGGGAAGAGCGGCCCATCGTCATCCTCGCCGCCTATGACGCGCAGATGGCGCGTCTGATCGAGGCCTCGGAAACAGACGCCATTCTCGTGGGCGACAGCGCCGCCATGGTGGTCCACGGATTTCCCTCCACCATCCACGCCACGGTGGAGATGATGTGCGTTCACACCGCCGCTGTGCGGCGCGGCGCGCCTACGATGGTCGTCATCGCCGACATGCCGTTTCTCAGCGTGCGGCTGGGGCGCGACGAGGCGGTGCGCGCCGCCGGCGCGCTGATGCAGGCGGGCGCCACCGCGGTCAAGATCGAGGGCGTCACGGGCCACGAGGACATCATCACCCACCTGATCGGCAGCGGCATTCCGGTGATGGGTCATTTGGGCCTGACGCCGCAGTCGGTGCACCAGCTGGGCGGCAACCGGCTGCAGGGCCGCACGCCCGAGGCGGCGGCGCGGCTCAAGGCCGAAGCGCAGACCCTGGAAAAACTGGGCGCGTTTTCGCTCGTGCTCGAATGCGTGCCGGCGGCGCTGGCGGCGGAGATCAGCGGCGCGCTGGCCATCCCGTCCATTGGGATCGGGGCGGGGCCGGCCACCGACGGCCAGGTGCTCGTGCTGGCCGACCTGCTGGGACTCGATGCGGCATTCCGCCCGCGGTTTGTCCGCCGTTACCTCGAAGGACACGAGACCGTGCTGGGCGCCGTCAACGCGTTCGCGCGGGACGTGCGCGCCGCCCGGTTTCCCGCGGAAGTGGAGGTGCTGGCCTGATGCGCGTCTTCACACATGTTTCCGACTGGCAGGCGGCGCGGGCGGGTCTGGATTTCGCCGGCCGCACGGTCGGTTTTGTCCCGACCATGGGCGCGTTGCACGCCGGACATCGCACGCTGCTCGAGCGCGCCCGCGCCGAGAACGACTGCGTGGTGCTGAGCATTTTCGTGAACCCGGCGCAGTTCAACGATCCGGCCGATCTCGCGCGCTACCCGCGGACGCTCGAGGCCGATGTGGCGCTGGCGGAGGGGCTCGTGGACGCCGTGCTGGCGCCGCCCGCCGGTGAACTCTATCCCGACGACTATCATTACCGCGTGACGGAAACCGAACTTAGCCGCCGCTGGGAGGGTGCGCATCGTCCGGGGCATTTCGACGGGGTGCTGACCGTCGTGCTGAAACTGCTCAACCTCGTGCAGGCGCACCGGGCATATTTCGGCGAAAAGGACTGGCAGCAGCTCCTACTGGTGCGCGGCATGGCGCGCGCGTTTTTTCTCCCCGTCGAAATCGTGGCCTGCCCGACCGTCCGAGCCGCCGACGGGCTCGCGCTCAGCTCGCGCAACGCGCGCCTGTCCCCGGCCGGCCGGAACCAGGCCGCGGCGTTTTCAAAAATCCTCCAGCAATCGCCCACGGCCGACGCGGCCATCCCCGCCCTCCGCGCCGCGGGCTTCGAGGTGGATTACGTGGCCGATCACACCGACGTGCGGCTCGGCGCCGTGCGACTGGAAGGTATTCGCCTGATCGACAATGTCCGGCTCTAATATCCTCTTCGTCTTCACGGGCTCCATCGCCGGCTTCAAGGCCTGCGAGGCGGTCTCGCAACTGGTGCAGCGCTGCCACCGCGTGCGCACCGTGGCGACCGCGGCGGCGTTGCGCTTCATCGGGCCGGCCACGCTCGAAGGCCTGACCGGCTCGCCGGTGCTGACGGACATGTTCGCACCCGGGGCGGCGCTGGAGCACATTAATCTCACGCGCTGGGCGGAGGTCGTGGTCGTCTGCCCGGCGACGGCGAACACCCTCAACCGTTTCGCTGCCGGACTGGCCGACGACCTGGCCGGGGCGCTGTTCCTCGCCCACGACCGGAGGAAACCATTTTTGATCGCACCGGCGATGAATCCCGCGATGTGGTCGCATCCCGCGACGGCCGCTGCCGTGGACAAATTGAAAAGCTGGGGCGTGCGCTTTGTCCCGGTGGGCGAAGGGCGCACCGCGTGCGGCGAAATGGGCGAGGGGCGTCTGGCCGAGCCGGCCGAAATTGTCGCGGCGGTGGAAGCGGCGCTGGCCCGCCCGGCGCGCCGGCTGCGCGTGCTGGTCACCAGCGGTGGCACCGCCGAGCCCATCGACGGCGTGCGCGTGCTGACGAACACCAGCACCGGCCGCACCGGCGCGGGGCTGGCGGCGCACCTGGCGCGCTGCGGTCACGACGTGGTCCTGCTGCGCGCCCGCACGGCCGTGGCGGCCGCCACGGGCTGCCGGGAGGCGATTTTTTCCAGCTATGCCAAACTGGACGCCATGCTGACCCGGCTGCTGGGCGGAGAGGACTTTGACGCGGTGATCCACGCGGCGGCGGTGGGAGACTTCGGCATCGAGGGAGTGGTAACCGGGGGCGTGACGCAACCGCCCGGCCTAGCCAAGTTGGAATCCTGCGCGGGTCCGGTGACGCTGCTCCTGCACGCCCAGCCCAAGCTGCTGGACACGCTGCGCGCGCGCAGCCGCAATCCCCGGTTGCTGGTCGTGGCCTTCAAATTGACCGTTGGCGCGGATGCCGTCGCGGCGCACGCGGGGGTCGCCGCCTTGCTCCAGCGCGGGGCGGACCTCGTGGTGCACAACGACCTGACCCGGCGGGGAACGGGGGATGATTTTCCCGCCACCATTCACCAGCCCGGCGAGGTGCCGGCCGTGGAATGCGCGACCCGCTCCGAGCTGGCGACCCGCCTCGAGCAGCTGCTTCTTTTCCTTCACCAACGACCCCAACCCGAAAACCCTCATGCTCCTCTGTCTTGACATCGGCAACACCCAGATCCACGGCGGCGTGTTCGATCGCGAGACCCTGCGCTGCCAGTTTCGCAAGTCCACGCATCCCCTCGATTCCGCCGACGAGCTGGGGATATTCTTCCTCGCCGTGCTGCGTGAAAACGGCGTCGTGCCCGGCACGATCAAGCGCGTGGCCCTGTGCTCCGTCGTGCCGGCGGCCCTCCATTCCCTGCGCAGCGCCTGCCTGAAATATTTCCACTGCGAGCCTTTCGTCCTCCAGACGGGCGTAAAGACCGGGCTGAAGGTGCGCTACCGCAATCCCCACGAGGTCGGGGCGGACCGCATCGCGGGCGCCATCGCGGCGATGCGGCGCCACCCCAAACAGAATGTGCTCGTGGTGGACTGCGGCACGGCCACCACCATCGATGTGGTGACGGCGGACGCCGATTACCTTGGCGGAGTGATTCTCCCCGGCGTGGGCGTTTCGGCCGCCGCTCTCGCCAGCAACACCGCCAAGCTGCCGCGCGTGGAGATCGCCCGGCCGGAGTCCGTGCTCGGGCGCACGACCATCGAGAGCATCCAGTCCGGTCTGTATCACGGGCACATTGGCGCCATCCGGCACATTTTGGGTGCCCTGCAAAAGGAGGCGTTTCCCGACGCGAAGCCCCGCATCGTGGGCACGGGCGGCTTCATCCGGATGTTTGAAGCGGAGGGGCTGTTCGACGAGATCGTGCCCGAACTGGTCCTGTGGGGACTCAAGAAGGCTGAGGCCTTGAATCGCGAGGACGCGGCGGATAAACCCTGAACCCG
>JAYVZM010000460.1:0-2890 GCA_043783345.1 Verrucomicrobiota bacterium | reverse complement strand
CTCCGGGTTCGCTGCCCAAAAAATTTCCGGAAAACCCCACACCGCTCGCCGCCGAGGGGGGCGAGGAAAGAGAGACCACGCCCTCGACTCACGTCGGTGCGGCCGAAGGGTCCTTCGTCGAGTCCGGCCTGCCGGACAATGATCCCGAACAACCGCGGGAAACGGACGAGGAAAAATCGCTGGAGTAGTTGCCCGCTGTTCAGGAAAGCGGGGGCAAGGCGGGCAGGGCCGGTGGCGGCGGAGCTCCCACGCCAATCAGCGTCACGATCGCCGCGTGCGGCGCGACAAGGTTGTAGCTGTCATCCGGCGCCAGCACGAGCATCACGTGGCGAGCGTGTGCTCCCAATCCGCCCGCCACCGGCACTATGGTCAGCTCGACGGCATCCTTCCCCGCGGGAATCACCGCCTCCACGGGCATGTCTCCTTCCGGCCGGCGATAGTCGTTCCATTTGGTGGCATCGCCGCGCAGGTCGAAGTGCACCGTGAGCGGCGCAGACAGGTCCCCGGTGCGATGAAATAGAAATGTCCCCGGCGTGCCCGACGCCACCGCTGCCGGGGATTTCCCCGTGGTAACCGTCACGGCGGGGCGGCCGTTGTCGGCGGCGAACTCCGCCGCGGCAAAGAGCCGCCGACCGTCCGGCCAGCGGGCCTCGGCTTCGATCCATTGCGGGCCGTGGCGGCGGGGTTTGAAAGTGAAATCCGGTCCCTGCCCTGGCTCCTGATCCCGCGCCTCCCACACAATGTCGGCCTGCTTCGCGTCAAAGCCGGCCGGGATGACCAGGCGCGCCGTCACCGGTTCCCCGACGGCGGTTTTCGCGGGCAGTCCGGTGATGCGGGCCGAAGCGGTCCGCCACGGCTGCCGGCCGGCGCCGGTTCGCGCCGCCAGCCAGGCCAGGCCGGCCAGGGCCCGGGCCTGGTTCACGATGACGAACTCGGTCGAGGTATTGTAGGTGTCGGACCAGCGGTCGTAATAGGGATAAGGGGCCGTGCCGGCGCCATCCTCCGGAAAGGAAAGCCCGCCCAACTCCCCTTGGTAGTTCGCCAGATACGGCAGGCCCGCCTGGAGGTTGCCAAGGGGCAAGCCCGAGGGGGGAAGCATCCGGCGATCATTCTGCGCATATTGATGGACCAGCTCCCGCGGTCGCCGCTGGCCGAGACCGGTGACGTAGCACACGTTCACCGGATTGGAGCCGGCCTCGTAGTTGAGATTGGCGAGATAGGCGTCGAGAAACTGTGGACGCGGATCGTTGGCCGGCGGATAAGCCAGCTCGCTGGCCACCGCCAGATCGAACGCCTGGTCGAGGGAGAAATACCAACCGCCTCCGCGCACGCGCTTCGTCTCGTCGGGGAAGCTGGTGCCGTAAGCATTGCGGGCCGACCAGCGCAGGGCATCGCGCCCGGCGGATTCGATTTCCTGTTCGCATTTCTCGCGCAGTTGCCGGTCGAGCGCGCCGGCCGGCACGCGGCCGCTGCGGGCGCCGAAGGCATAACTGCGGATGGCATTCCCCCAGCTCTCGTTGAGCCGCCACCAGCCCCAGCGCCTCGTCTCCGCGCTGGCCGGATCGCACCACTCGTGGAATTTCTCGTGGTAGCGTCCGTCGCCGGTGGCGAGAAACAGTTCGCAGGCCGCCCAGGCCAGTTCGTCGTCGTCGCGATAATTGTCCCCATAGTGCGTCAGCCGCTGATAGCTCCCCGGCCGGCCGAAACGCGCGTGCGCGTCGGTGAGGAAACGCCAGCCGCGCTGCGCCCGCGCCAGACAGTCCGCGGCCGCGGCGGGGTAGGCCCGGCGGAAACGCGGCGAAGAGGACGCTTGGGCGAGCGCGGCGACCGCCGCCGCGGTTGCCGCCGTGTTTTTCGGCCAGACCACCTGCGGATCGCCCCGGTCGGGCGGCACGTCGTTTTCGTAGGCGCGATTCCGGGGATAAACCAGGAAATAAAAGCCGCCGTCGTCGTCCTGCATGCGGGCGAGAAAATCCACCTCCCACTTCGCTTCCTGGAGCAGGTCGGAAATGCCATCGCCGCTCTCCGGCAGCCCGAGGTTGTCCAACTCCGCCGCCCCCGGGAGGGAATCGACCGCAAAAACCAGGCAGTGGACAAACGCCGCGCTGTTGATCGTGTATTTGCTGTAGTCGCCGGCGTCGTGGTGTCCTCCCGACACATCCACCGCGCCTTTCCGCACGAAGGGGAAAAGCTGCGCCGCCTCGCCGGTCAGGGCGGGCGCCGTCAGCCCGGGCTTGCGCTCTCCCTCGGCCGACCTCTGCGCCACCGTGCGCCAGGTGAAGGCGTAGTCGGATTCGGGCGACGGCACCGCGGCAGGCGCCACATGGCACGCCCCGTGGACAAAGCGGGTGAACGGCAGCGCATTGTCCGTTCCGCATCGTTGGTGGTAGAGACCGAGCGCATAGGCGCGCGCAAAATCGATCGCGACGCCGTCGCCGATCGCAAACGGCAGCGAGGCGCCGAGTCCCGGCACCGCCAGGCGGTATCGGCCGGGAGTGTGGAAGGCGCTGAAGTCGGCCTCGTAAACTTCCTGGTAGGGCGTCGGCGAATAAGCGTAGCCGACATCGGGCCGGCGCTTGAGCTCCCCGGCATACACCCTCGCGCCAGCCACCGAGATCAGTTCGAAGCCTTGACCGGCCGCGAACTTCATCTCCCCGCCACTGCCCAGAAAATATCCCACCATCGCCTTTTTCGGCAGCCCCGGCAGGTAGCCTTCCTGGTTCACATGAATGGCGGGACTGAGGCGAAGTGGGTCCAAGCGGGCGTGCAGTCCCGAAGCTTCCGGCCACAAGGTGCCGTCCGGGTTGGTCGCGCTGACTTCCGCCCCGCCCGGCAGCGCGTGATCGAGCCGCAGATACAGCCACGTGGCGACGCGCAATTCCCGATGGTC
>JAYVZM010000459.1:0-7498 GCA_043783345.1 Verrucomicrobiota bacterium | reverse complement strand
GCGTCATCCGATGCCGCGTCGGCAAGACCGGCGAGATCCTGATCCAGGAAATCGCCCGTGAAGGCCGCGTCATCGCCCGCGAGGGCCGGCTGGTCTGCCTGCGCGAGGACCGCACCGATCCCGCCGCGCCCCGCTCCGAGCCCTTTGCGGGCGCCATTGCCAAGGTGACCCTCGAGCAAGGCGGCCCGATCCGCGCCGTGGTGAAAATCGAGGGCCGGCATCACCGGGGGGACCGTTCCTGGCTCCCGTTCGTGGTGCGGCTTTATTTCTACGCGGGCGGCGACGCGGTGCGGATGCTCCATACGATCATCTATGACGGCAACCCGCAGCAGGACTTCATCGGCGGGCTGGGCATCCGCTTCGACGTGCCGTTGCGCGGCGCGTTGCACGACCGGCATGTGCGTTTCTCCGGCCAGGCCGACGGGCTCTTCGCCGAGGCGGTGCGCGGCATCACCGGGCTGCGCCGCGATCCCGGCGCCGCGGTCAAGGAGGCCCAACTCGCCGGCCGGGCCACGCCGCCGCTGGACAGCTGGCCGCAGAACGTCAGCGGCCGGATGGACTACATCCCCGCGTTCGCCGACTGGACGCTGTTCCAGTCCAGCAGCGATGGTTTCGAGATCCGCAAGCGCACGGGCGAGGGCTACACCTGGCTGAGTTCCGCGCGCGGCTCGCGCGCCGGCGGACTGGGCTACGTCGGCACGCCGGACGGCGGGGTGGCGTTCGGGTTCCGCAATTTCTGGCAAAGCCACCCGGCGCAGCTCGACATCCGCGGCGCCACCGCCGAGGCCGCCGAGATCACCGCGTGGCTGTGGGCGCCCGCCGCCGGGTCGATGGACCTGCGCCCCTACCACAACGGCCTGGGCGAGGACACCTATGCCAAGCAGGTCGACGCCATGGAGATCACCTACGAAGATCATGAGCCGGGTTTCGATTCGCCCGAAGGGGTCGCGCGCACGAGCGAATTGTATTTCTGGGCCTTGCCCGCCACCCCGGCCCGCGAGCAACTGGTCCGGCTGGCCGATCTCGTGCGCCAGCCGCCGGTGGTCGCCAACCGCCCCGAGCATCTGCAGGCCTGCGGCGTCTTCGGCGGACTGTGGGCGCCAGTCGATCGCTCGACGCCGGCGCGCAACGCCCTCGAGGATCAGCTCGACTGGTATTTCAACTACTACCAGGGCCAGCAGGAGCAGCGCCGCTGGTATGGCTTCTGGAATTACGGCGATGTGATGCACACCTACGACGGCGACCGCCACGAGTGGCGCTACGACGTGGGCGGCTTCGCGTGGGACAATTCCGAACTCTCCACCGATATCTGGCTGTGGCTGTATTTTCTCCGCACCGGCCGGGCCGACGTCTTCCGGTTCGCCGAGGCGATGACGCGCCACACCGGGGAGGTCGATGTGCACCATCTCGGCCGTTTCGCCCCGCTGGGTTCGCGGCACAACGTGCTCCACTGGGGTTGCAGCGCCAAGCAGATGCGCATCAGCAACGCGGCCAACCGCCGCTACTACTACTACCTCACGGCGGACGAGCGCGTGGGCGACCTCATGCGCGAGCAGGTCGAGGCCTGCCGGGCGCTGGTGAACATCCAGCCCAACCGCAAGGCCGGCGGCCGCGGCACGCCCGCAGCTCCGGACGCCACCGCGACGCACGCACGCCTCAGCTTCGGGACTGACTGGGGTGCCATGTCGGCCGCCTGGCTCACCGAGTGGGAACGCACGGGCGACACCGGGGTCCGCGACCGCCTGCGGGCCAGCATGAGCACCATCGGCCAGCAGCCGCACGGCTTCTTTTCCAGCGGCGAGCGGATGAACCTGACCACGGGCGCGTTCGATATTTCGAAAAACCCGCGCGCCGGCGTCTCCCACCTCAACGCGGTGTTCGGCCTCGTCGAGGTCTGCGCCGAACTCGTGCAGCTGCTCGACGTGCCGGAGTTCAAGCAAGCGTGGCTCGACTACTGCGAACTCTACAATGCGCCGGCGGAGGAACAGGCGAAACGCCTCGGTTCGTCCCTCAACGGCATCAGCCTGCAACAGGGCCACTCGCGCCTGACCGCCTATGCCGCGAAGATCAAGGGCGACCCGGCCCTCGCGCAGCGGGCCTGGAAGGAATTTTTCCGCGGCGAAGGCTCCGCTCGCTCCCGACCTGAGGTGCACCGCGTCACGGGCCCGGCAGTGCTGCAGCCGGTGGATGAGGCGGCCTTCGTTTCAACCAACGGCACCGCGCAGTGGGGCCTCGCGGCGATCCAGAATCTCGCGCTCGCAGGCGATGCCCTGCCGTCGTCCTGATTCCCGCCATGAAATTGCCGCGGATCATTCTCGGCCTCTCCCTGATCGGCGTGGCCGCGCTCGCCAGCCCGACGGAACATCGCTTCGCCTTCGGCTCCGGCCCGGCGGCCGGCGGCCTGATGCCGGTTCATCCCGACACCGCCTACAGTTCGGCGCGCGGCTATGGTTTCGAAGCCGGCGCCGCCGTCGTGGAGCGCGACGGTTGCAGCACCAGCGAGCGGCCGTTTTTCTTTTCCGTGGATCTGCCCGAGGGGAATTACCGCGTGCAGCTTCTGCTCGGCGACCCCGCCGGCGAATCGCAGACCGTCGTCAAGGCCGAGTCCCGCCGCTTGATGCTCGAATCCGTCGCCACGAAAAAGGGCGAAATCGCCACCGCCACCTTCCTCGTCAACCTTCGCACCCCGCAGATCCCCGGCGGCGGGCAGGTGCGCCTCAAGCCGCGCGAGATCGGCGCCCTGCACTGGGACAAACGGCTGACGCTGGAGTTCAACGGGACGCGCCCGTGTGTCGCGGCGCTCGAAATCACGAAGGTTGATGATGCTCCGAGCGTGTTTCTCGCCGGAGACTCCACCGTCACCGACCAGCAGATCGAACCCTATGCCGCTTGGGGCCAGATGCTGCCGGCCTTCTTCGGCCCGACCGTCGCCATCGCCAACCACGCCGAATCGGGCGAAACCATCAAATCGTTCGTCGGCGAGCGCCGGCTCGAACGCGTGCTCTCCCTGATCAAGGCCGGCGACTTCCTTTTCCTGCAATTCGCCCACAATGATCAGAAGCCCGGCCCCGACCATCTCGATGCAGCCACCGGCTACAAGGATTACGTGCGCCGCTCCGTGGCTGACGTGCGCGCGAAGGGCGCGTTCCCTGTCCTCGTCACCTCGATGGAACGCCGCCATTTTGACGCCGCGGACCGGCACATCGTTCCCTCCCTCGCCGGTTATCCGCAGGCGCTCCGCGAAGTCGGCGCCGAGTTGAACGTGCCGGTCATCGACCTCAACGCGCTGAGCATTTCGTTCTACGAGGCGCTCGGGCCCGAGGACGCGAAGCAGGCCTTCGTGCATTTCTCCGCCAACAGCTATCCCGGCCAGGACAAGGCGCTGGCCGACGACACCCACTTCAGCAGTTACGGCGCCTACCAGCTGGCAAAGTGCGTGGTCGAAGACATCAAGGCCCGCGTGCCCGCGCTCGCCGCGCACCTGCGCCCCGGCCTGCCCGCCTACGATCCGGCGCATCCCGATCGCTTCGCCGACTGGCACCTGCCGGCCAGCCCGCCCATGCCGGTGGTGAACCCGAGGGCAGTTGAGCGCCCCGACGCACCCGCTGGGCCTGCTGTGCGCGCCGGCGCATCCGCTCGCCGGATTTTCCACCGATACCCCTGCGAACTGGCAGTGGTGGCATCTGGTCACCCGCGCCGCCGCCATGATCCTCGACGCCCTGCCACCCGCGCTCCGTCAGACCGTGCAGGTGATCGACGACGGGTTCACGAACCGCCGCCTGGGCCTCGTCTTTGAAGCCCGCGTCGGCGCCGGCCGTCTGCTCCTCAGCAGCATCGATCTGGCGGGCGATCTTTCCGCCCAGCCCGTCGCCCGCCAGTTCCGCGCCAGCCTGCTGCGTTACCTGAGCAGCGAGCAATTCAATCCATCCGTCGAGGTTTCGCTTGAGGCCTTGGCCGCGATCTTGCGAAGCTGACCGTTCATTTCCCCCATGACCACCTCCGCCCCAAAGTCCGGCTCCTTTACCCTGCCCGGCGAAGCCGGCTACGAAAAACTCACGCTCGATCTCGCCAAAAAATGGGGCGCGGACACCATCCGCGACTCCGACGGGACCCAGTTGTCTCCGGAGATCGTCTCCGCCGGCTACAACATCTATTCGACGATCTGCCTCGTCCGCTCGGTGCAGCCGTGGGCGCGCCAGAATCCAGCCAAGCTCCAGCAGAATTTTCTGATGAGCTATCCGGTCGTCGCGGAGAGGAGCACCGTCGTGATCGAACTGCTGAAGGGCTTTTTCCGCGAGCAGTTCGTCGTCAACGCCGGGGACAACCCGAAGTCCTGGTGGCAGGTCTTCGACCGCACCACGGGCCGCGAGGTCCCGAAGAAGTCCTGGGCTTTCAATCCGCGGAAAGGCACTGTCGCCGTCAGGGGCGCGGTCGCCGGTCACAAATACACCGTGAACTTCCTTTCGTTCCGCATCTGGGAGGAGATCTCGATGTATAACCACATCACGAACAATTGGGGCGACCGCGAACATCTCGCCGCCGTCGATCCGATGCACCCGGAGACCCAGCAGGTCCTTCTCTCCTTCCTCGACCAGTGGCTCAAGGACCACGCCGAGACGACGGTCGTGCGGTTCACGTCGATGTTCTACAATTTCTCGTGGTTCTGGGGTTCCGACCAAAAGACGCTCCGCGACGTCTACTCCGACTGGGGCGACTACGCGATGACGGTCAGCCCGCGCGCGCTGAAGCTCTTCGAGAAGAAATACGGCTACAAGCTCGCCTCCGAGGATTTCGTCAACGGCGGCCTCTACAACTCGACCCACAATGCCCCGTCGCGCCGCTACCGCGACTACATGGATTTCATCCATGGCTTCGTGATCCGGTTCGGCCGGAAGTGCATCGACCTCACCCACCGGCACGGCAAGCAGGCCTACGTGTTCTACGACGATCATTGGGTCGGCGTGGAGCCCAACAGCCCGCGCTTCGCCGAGTTTGGCTTCGACGGCCTGATCAAGTGCGTGTTCAACGCCTTCGAGGTCCGCCTCTGCGCGCACTCGAAAGGCGTGAAGACCCACGAGCTGCGCCTCCACCCCTATCTCTTCCCGACCGGGCTCAAGGGCGAACCGACCTTCAAGGCCGGGGGCAACCCCACGCTCGACGCCAAGAATTTCTGGATCGACGCCCGCCGCGGACTCGTCCGCGCGCCGATCGATCGCATCGGGCTCGGCGGCTATCTGTCCCTCGTGCAGCCGTTCCCCGATTTCTGCGACTACATCGCGGGGCTCACGCAGGAGTTCCGCCTGTTGAAATCGTTTCACCAAGGCGACAAGCCCTACACCGCGCCGTTCAAGGTGGCCGTGCTCACCGCGTGGGGGAACCTGCGCGCGTGGATCTGCTCCGGCCATTTCACGCGCGGTCTGGAACTCAACGAGCTTATCGAGGCGCTCGCCGGTCTGCCCGTCGACGTGGAGTTCATCAGTTTCGACGACCTCGTCTCCAAGGGGGTGCCCAAGGGGGTGAAGGTCATCCTCAATGCCGGCCGCGAGGGCGGCGCCTGGAGCGGCGGCCATTACTGGCAGGAGCCGAAGGTGAGCGAGATCCTCACGCGCTGGGTGCAGCAGGGCGGCGGACTCCTCGGCGTCGCCGAACCCTCGGCCGCCGCCACGCCCGGCTCGCTGTTCCGGCTCTCGCACCTGCTGGGGCTCGACCGCGACCGCGGCGAACGCCTCGCCAACGGCAAATACAAATACTCCATGCCGCCCGCGCCGGTGGCGCCGCACTTCATCACCGCCGACCTGGCCGCCGCGCCCGACTTTGGCCAGGAGGTCGACGGCATCTACGTCCTCGGCCCCGACACGTCGGTGCTTGCCGACCGGGATGGCTCGCCGCGGATCGCGACTCACGGGTTCGGCCAAGGCCGCACCGCCTATTTTTCGGGCTTCAAGTTCACGCCCGAGAACACCCGCCTGCTGCACCGCGCGCTCTTCTGGGCCGCCGCGCAGGAAGCGAAGTGGCCGGCCTGGAACACCTCCAACATCCGCACCGAGGCCGCTTGGTTCGCGAAGGCGAAAAAACTCGTCGTCATCAACAACGCCGGCGAACCGCAGGAAACCCTCGTCACCCTCGCCGACGGCCGGGCCACCAAAGCGGTCAGGCTCGAGCCCCACGGCATCGCGATTCTGGATGTGTGATCACGGTCGGGTGATTGCTCGGGAGTGTTTTCCAACCAACCAGCACCCATTTCCGTCATTCTGAGCGCAGCGAAGAATCCATCACGATGTCCGCCGGCGGTTGCGCTGATGGATTCTTCACTTCGTTCAGAATGACAAATCAGTTTTTGAAAACCGGCCCGACAGTCCACTACGGCCGGCTGACCTGGAAATCGCGGATTCGCAGCCGGCTGTGCACGGTGCGGAAGCCGAACCACCCTTCCGTCAGCGGCGCGGTATCCTTGAACTCGAAGACCATCTCGTTGTCGCGATAGTAACGCACCGTCCCGTCGGCCAGCGCCGCGAGCGCGATGCGATACGGCCGGTTGCCCTCCAACAACGTGGCGGGTTCGCGGCGGTCGTGCTGTGGCAGCAACGACTTTTCGCCGCCGCCCGCGTAGCGCCGGAAGCGCGTCGTGGTGTTCTCATTGCCGCCCTGGCCGACATAGTAGGTGCGCAGCGCGTCGTAGGTGTCGAATTTCCCGGTGCGTCCATGGCCCGGCGCAAACAGATTTCCCGGCCGGCGCGGATCGGTCGCCATCCAGAAGCAATTCAGGTCCGAAATGCGATCATGGGGGCCGCCTTGGTTCACCACGGTCGCCTCGTAAGTGATGACCACCGGCGCCGTCAGTTTCTCCCGCCACCAGACGGTGCAACCGTCCGCATCTTCGATCACCAGCGCGCCACCGTCGATCGTGACACGACCTCCGGGCATCTGCTCGACAACCCAGCGGCCGGTCTCGGCTTGGAAATCGTCCTGGTGCAGCAAGGCGCCGCGTGGCAGCGGGAGCGCCGCCAGGAGCAGGGGCAAAAGCCAGCGGCTGGGCATTGGAAAAACATGCGAACCCGCAACTCCGGGAGGCGCAAGCAAACTTCCCTCTCGTCAGAGGGCCCAGGACCCGTCTATTTTCTTACAGTAAGACCCCCACGCCCCACCGATGAGCGTCACCTCCATTCGTGAGATTGCCCGCAGTCTCGGCCTTTCGCATACGACGGTATCCGAAGCCCTGCGCGATTCGCCGCGCGTGAACATCGTGACGCGCAAGCGGGTCCAGAAGGCGGCCAAGGCCGTCGGCTACCGGCCGAATCCCCTCGCCGGCGCCTTGATGTCCGAGATGCGCCGCGCTCGCTCCGGCACGTTTCGGGGCGTGCTGGCCATCCTCGATCTCGACGGTCCCGACCGGCGGCCCGCCCCTTCCAACCGCTACCACCGCGAACTGGTGCGCGGCGCCAGCGCCCGCGCGGCTGAGCTCGGGTTCAAGGCCGAGACCATTGTCACCGGCACGCAG
>JAYVZM010000458.1:0-2901 GCA_043783345.1 Verrucomicrobiota bacterium | reverse complement strand
GAAATGGCCGGCGTGATGACCCCGTCGCCATAGAGCAAGGCGGCGCCGAAAAGCACCACGATGGTGAACCAGCCGATCCGGGTGCCCTTGTCGCGATCGGCATGGGTGAGCGCGAGCAGGGCAAATATCCCGCCCTCGCCGCGGTTGTCCGCCCGCATGACGAAGAGCAGGTATTTCACGCAGACGACGATCACCAGCGCCCAAAACACCAGGGACAGCGCGCCCAAGATGCCGGCCGCCCGGTCGCCCGGCGGCAGCGCGTTCAGGCATTCCCGCAGGGCATAGAGCGGGCTCGTGCCGATGTCGCCAAAGACCACGCCCAGCGCGCCGAGGGTGAGGCTGGCCCTGACTGCAGTGCTGACCTTGGGCGGGTTGTTCTGCATGAAAGGACCATTGTCGGGCTGCAGCCCCGCACTCCAAGCAGTTTTCTGCATTATTTGGAAACAGCTTGACCCTTTTGGTAAAAATCGGGCCGTTCCGCAAAAACGGTTGCCGCTCAAGACGGTTCCGATAGCTCTCAACCATGCTTCCCGCCTGGAAAACCGCCAAGGTCTACGAAGACATTCGCTACGCCAAGGCCGCCGGCATGGCCAAAATCACCATCAACCGGCCGGAGAAGCGCAACGCCTTCCGACCGCAGACGGTGGCCGAAATGCACGATGCGCTGCTCGACGCTCGCGAGGACCAGACCATCGGCGTCGTATTTCTCACCGGAGCCGGCCCGGCCAAGGACGGCAAATACGCCTTCTGCGCCGGCGGGGACCAGTCCGTCCGCGGCCACGGCGGCTACATCGACGGCAAGGGCGTGCCGCGGCTCAACGTTCTCGAGGTCCAAAAACTCATCCGCTCGATGCCCAAGGTCGTCATCGCCCTCGTTGCCGGCTACGCCATCGGGGGCGGGCACGTGCTCCATGTCATGTGCGACCTGACCATTGCGGCTGACAACGCGATCTTCGGACAGGTCGGCCCCAAGATGGGCAGCTTCGACGGCGGCTTCGGCTCGAGTTACCTGGCCCGGATGGTCGGCCAGAAGAAGGCGCGCGAAATCTGGTTTCTCTGCCGCCAATACAACGCGCAGGAAGCGCTCGCCATGGGGCTCATCAACAAGATCGTGTCCGTGAAGAAACTCGAGGCCGAGGGAGTCGCGTGGGCGCAGGAGATTCTCCAGCGCAGCCCGCTCGCCATCCGCTGCCTCAAGTCCGCCTTCAACGCCGAACTCGACGGCCAGAGCGGCATCCAGGAACTCGCCGGCAACGCCACCATGCTCTACTACATGACGGAGGAAGCGAAGGAGTTCATGACCGCCCAGAAGGAAAAGCGGAAGCCGAAGGCGGGAAAATATCCCTGGCTGCCATAAGCGACCGAACGCCGCATCGGGGAATCGCGCTCAGCCCTTGCCGTTGGCATCGACATCCGTCGCCCAGACGACGAGCCAGCCGCTTTCCTTGTCGACGTAGACGAGGGTCGAGGCGTTGATGTCGCCGGCTTCGACAAACTCGGCTTCGGCGACAATATCGTTGTCGGGGGAAAACACCTCCATCGACTTCGGCGGCTGGCGACTGAGAAAAGCAAAGGCGAGCGCCGCGGCGGCGGCGAGCGACGAGCCGAACCAGATGAGGGGAGCGAGCGGACGTTTCTTCGCGGGTTTGGCACCCGGGCCATGCAACTGCGCGCGCAGGGTGCGCCACTCCTCGTCCGCATCGGGCACGGCGACGTTGGCAGCCCCGGCGCGATAAGCGGCCAGCGCTGCGGCGAGCCGCACCCTCATTTGCTGGCAGGTTGGGCAGGTTGCGACATGCCGCTCAAGGACGGCCTGCTGCTCGGAGGTCAGCACGCCGTCCCGTTCGGTCAGAAGCAGGGGCTCGGTGTCGCGGCAATTCATGGGTGAAGACTTATTGCAGGAGCTTGCTTGCAAGCGATGTTGGAATTCGGAGATGGATGAATCGCCTGCGAGCAGGCTCCTACGGGCGAACGGAATTCAGCGGCGATGGCCGTAGCCCGAGCCGACTTCGCGATCATGCCGGCCATGGCGATCATGGGCGACCCAGGCGCGGTTGGTGCGGTATTCGTAGTGTCCGCCGACATAGCGCTGGTGGTCACGGCCGTGGTGATTGCGCTCGACGATCCAGCAGCCGGGCATCCAGATTTTTACCGCGACCTCCTTCCAGTAGCCATCGTTGGGGTAATAGTCACCGCGGTCATCGACGACCATCATCGGAGCCGCGGGCGCGTAGACCCGGTTGTCGTTGATGGCGGAACCGACGATAAGGCCGCCGAGAAATCCGCCGACGATGGCCAGGCCCTTGTCATGGGCCGCGGCCGGCTTCGGCGCGAGGGAAAGAGCGCCGACGGTGATGAGAGCGAGAGCAGTGAGTTTGGTTTTCATGGGTCCTCCAAGGTTGGGTTCATCCTCTGGGACGGCGCTCGCAGCGGGTTTATTCAATCTTTTCTCCGAATTCCACAAGCCCTTGACGGAAAATCGAGTCCGCCTCATTGCGCGGTGAGTATCACGGCATATACGTCGCCGGCATTGCCGGCGGCCGGTCCGCCCATCACCGCCGGCACGCCGGGACGGAGCACGAGCGAAGTAGTCATCAGGCCCCGGCCCCCGCCGGTGACCCACCGCACGCGGATGTGGATGGTCTGCCCATCGGCTTTTTCGGTTTCGATTTCAAGCCGTAGGCCGTCACCGATCAGGAGTTCGCTTTTCTCGGACACATTCAACGAAGTGCGGTCCTCCCCCAAGTAGCGATAGCTCTCGAAGCGCAGGATGCGCCGCAGCGTCGGTTCGTAGTCGGCCAGGCGGCGGTCGGTGTCGCCTTTGGCGTTGGATGCGGAAATCAGGATGCCCCGGATGCCGGCGCGCTCGGCGGCGCCGGCGTGGCTCGCAAAGATCACGCC
>JAYVZM010000457.1:0-2905 GCA_043783345.1 Verrucomicrobiota bacterium | reverse complement strand
TTTTGGCGAAAAAGGCCGGCTGGCGGCCAAGGCCGAAATGAATTTTTCCGGCGGCGCCCGGCCCTACGGTCTCACCGGTGAGTTTTCACTGACGGAGTTCGACGCGGGCAAGCTGTTCAAGGCGCTCGAGCCGGGCAAGCCGCCGACGGTGGAGGGCATCTTCTCGGTGACCGGGCGCCTGGCGGGGAGCGGCGAAACCGTGGACCGGACCCTGGAACTCACCCGCGGCCAGTTTGAACTGACCAGCCGGCAGGGGATTTTTCGCGGCCTGCAGCGCACCAGCAGCAAGGTGTCGATGACCTCCAAGGCCGTGGAACTCGGCGCGTCGGTGCTCGGTTCCCTCTTTGGCTCGCAGAAGGTGACGAAGGCGGCGGAGAAGGTGGCGGGGACGGCCTACTTCGTGGACCAGCTGGCGCAGAGCGTCGGGGAATTCAATTACGACCAGCTGAACGTCAAACTGGTGCGCGACGAGACGCTGAACATGAAGCTGGAGGACATCAGCCTTGTTTCGCCCGAAATCCGGTTGCTGGGCAAGGGCACGGTGACCTACGTGGAGGCCAAGCCGCTGCTGCAGCAGCCGCTCAACGTTTCCCTTTCCCTTGCGGGCCGGGGCAAGATCGAGCAATTGCTCGGCAAGCTGCGCCTGCTCGACGGCAACCGCGACGAGCTCGGCTACGCGAAGACCAGCCAGCCGATCACCATCGGCGGCTCCCTGGCCAAGCCCGATCCGTCGGCCTTCTTCACCCGGATCGCCACCGCGAAGCTCGGCGACCTGTTGGCGCCGGAGAACTGAATCATTCCACCTTGGGCTTGTCGGCGTGGGAAGCCTGCGCAACAATGCCGACGATGAAAACACGGATCTTCGGCAAGACGGGCAGGGTGGTGGGCGAGGTCGGGCTCGGCACCTGGCAGATCGGCGGCAACTGGGGCGATGTCTCCGACGAGACCGCCCTGGCCACGCTTCGCGCGGCCTACGAGGCGGGCACCACCTTCTTCGACACGGCCGATGTCTACGGCGACGGACGCAGCGAGACGCTCAACGGGAAATTCCTCAAGGAAACCAAGGCGCGCGACCGGCTGTTCATCGCGACCAAGCTCGGCCGGCGCGGCGACCCGGGCTGGCCGCGGAACTTCACGCGGGAGGTGATCCGCCAGCATACGGAGGATTCCCTGCGCCGGCTCGGCATCGACGCGCTCGACCTCACCCAGTTCCATTGCATCCCGCCGGAGGTGCTGATGCGCGGCGAGGTGTTCGCCTGGCTGGAAGAGCTGAAAAAGGAGGGCAAGATCAAGGCCTACGGCGCGAGCGTCGAGGCGATGGATGAGGCGCTCTGGTGCTGCGCCCAGCCCGGCTGCGCGTCGCTTCAGATCATCTTCAATATTTTCCGGCAAAAACCCATTCATGTCCTGTTCGACGCCGCCCGCCGCAACGGCGTGGCGCTCATCGTGCGGCTCCCGTTGGCCAGCGGGTTGCTTGGCGGACGCATGACCAAGGCGACGAAGTTCCCCGCCGACGACCACCGCAACTTCAACCGCGACGGCCAGGCCTTCAACGTCGGCGAGACCTTCGCCGGCCTGCCTTTCGAGAAGGGCGTGGAGCTGGCCGACGTGCTGAAACCCCTCGTGCCGTCGGGACTGGCGATGCCGGCGCTGGCCTTGCGCTGGTGCCTGGATTTCGAGGCGATCGGCGTGATCATCCCCGGGGCCAGGAACCCGGCGCAGGCCCTGGCCAACGCCCAGGCCTCGGAGCTCGCACCCTTGGGCGCGGAACGGCACGTCAAGCTCGCGGCGTTCTACGAGCGCGAGGTCGCCGCGCACATTCGCGGGCCGTATTGAGGAAGCGGAGTTGCCTTGGTTGGAGGTGGGGTGAGGGCACCCCGCCTCCAGAGCCAGGTGAATCGACGCGCCATTTCCGCCAGGAAACGTGGCAGGAACGGACTTTACCGGAAACCGCCGAGGGGTATGCTGCGCTCAAAGCTTTCGCCGGCGTGATCCCGCGGTTGCGGGACCGGGCCGGGTCCAACCCAGGAGATCCCATCAATGAACGGCCAACGTCCGGGAGACATCAGAAACTTCGCCCTCGTGGGCCACGCGACCTCCGGCAAGACCATGCTCGCCGAGGCCATGCTCATGGGCAGCGACACCATCCACCGCATGGGCACCATCGCCCAGGGCACTACCGTGTCCGACTATCATGTGGGCGAGCAGCAAAGGCGCATCTCGATCCACGGCACGCCGCTCAACTGCGAATGGCAGGGGCGGCGTTTCAATTTCATCGACACGCCCGGCTACCTCGATTTCAGCAGCGAGGCGATCAATGCCCTGAACGTCGCCGATTTCGCCCTGGTCGTCGTCAACGCCAGCCACGGCATCGGCGTCGGCACCGAACTGGTGTGGGAATACGCCTCCACCTACGGCATCCCGAAAATCATCGTCGTGAACGGGCTCGACAAGGAGAAGGTGGATTTCGACGGCGTGCTCGCGGACATCCGCAGCCGCTTCGGGGCGAAGGTCTTTCCCCTGCAGGTGCCCATGGATCCCGGCCCGGGCTTTCACCAGGTGCTCGACGTGCTCCGCAGCGAGGTGGTCAGCTACGCGGCCGATCGCTCGGGCAAATACAAGGAGGAGCCGGCGGCGGGGGCGTGGAAGGCGAAAGTCGACGTCCTGCACAACCAGTTGATCGAGCATATCGCCGAGAGTGACAACGGGCTGCTCGAGAAATATTTCGAAGTGGGCGGGCTCACCGAGGAGGAGATGCGCGCCGGCATCCACCCGGCGGTGCAGCAGCAGGTGTTCGTGCCGCTGCTCTGCACCTCGGGTGAAACCAACGTGGGCGTCGCCCGGCTCATGGATTTCATCGCCAAATACGGCTCCTCGCCCGACGACCGCCGGACCGTCGGCGCCA
>JAYVZM010000456.1:0-7530 GCA_043783345.1 Verrucomicrobiota bacterium | reverse complement strand
CGGCCGGCGTCAGAAGAGCGAGTTGGCGACGACGCCGACGGCGGTGATGGGGCCGGAGTCGCCCATGGTGTCGAGGGCGCGGTCGGCCTTCTTCATCGTGGACTGCACGCTCAGGTAGAGACTGTCGTCGGAGATCAGCTTGCCGAGCGTGCCCTTGCCGCTGTTGAGCTTGTCGGAGACTTCGCGCAGGTTGTTCACGGAGACCCTGAGGCTGGCGGCGGTCGGCTCGTCGTAGAGCAGCACACCGAGGGCGCCCTTGCCGCCCTTCACGTCGGCGACAATGCCCTTGGCGTCGCCCATGAAGGTGCGGGCATCGGCGGCGGCGGCCTTGATCTCGCTCACGCCGGCGAGCAGCTCGTCGTGGAGCTTCGGGTCGTTGACGAGCTTTCCCATCGTGCCTTCGCCGTTTTTGATCTTGGCCGTGATGTCCTGCAGGTTGCTGATGCTCTCCGTGAGCTTCGGGCCGTTGTCGGTGACGAGCTTGTCGATGCGCTCGAAGATGCTGCCCTTGTCGCCGCCGGCGCCCATGGATTTGCCGATGTCGCCGATGACCTGCTCGAGCTTTGAGCCGAGCGTGCCGAGCTGGCTGATGACCTCGCTCATGTCCACGGTGGGCTTGGTCTTGATCTCATCCTGGTCCTTGAGCAGAGGGCTGCCGGGGGTGCCGAAAGTGATGCCAAGGTAGTTGCTGCCGAGGAGGCTGGATTGCTCGACGCTGGCGACGGCGTCGTTCGGGATTTTGACATTGGGCTCGATCGCGAGCAGGGCCTCGACCCGGTTGCCGGCGAGCCGGGTGAGGGCGACGGCGCCGACCTTGACGCCGGCCATGCGGATTTCGTCGCCGGTCTTGAGGCCCTTGAGGTTGGCGAAGCCGGCCACGAGGGTGTAGCCTTCCTTCTTGAAGAGCCGCCCGCCGTTGAGCGACTCGAACGTGATCCAGGCGAGCGCAAGCCCAAGCAGAAAGAAGAGGCCGACGCGGATGCTTTGTGATGTGTTATTCATGGCTGGTTTCCAGTTGTTTGAAGCGGGGATTCTTGAGGTCGATGACCGGGTTGAGAAAATTGGCGATGACGGGGTCGCTGGGTTGTTTGAAGTCGGCGGGCTTGCCGATGCCGCGGATGCGGCCGTCCATGATGAAGGCCATGCGGTCGGCGATGTTGAACGCGAGGACGCGGTCGGGGGTCACGACCACGCTGGTGACCGCCGTCTGCTCGCGCAGCGTGGCGATGATCTCGGTCAGCGTGGCCGACATCACCGGGTCGAGCTCCGAGGTCGGCTCGTCGTAGAGCAGCAGCTGGGGCTCCATCACGAGGGCCCGGGCGATGGCCACCCGTTTCTTCATGCCGCCGGAGAGATCGGAGGGGAAGAGCTTGGCGGCCTTTTCCAGGGAAAGGATGGAAAGGGCATGCATGACCCGCTCGCGGATGCCGGCTTCGTTGCACTGCCGGTGTTCGCGGGGATAGAGCGCGAGGTTGTCGTAGACCGAGAGCGAGCTGAAGAGGGCGCCCGCCTGAAAGACGAGGGCGAGGTGCACCTTGTTGCGGGTCTCGGGATCGGCGGCGTCGAAATCGCCGATCCGGACCTCGCCGCTGGTGGCGGTCTCGAGGCCGGCGATGTGCTTCAAAAGCACCGTCTTGCCGGAGCCGCTGGGGCCCATGATGCAGAAGATCTCGCCGGGCTTCACCTCGAGGTCGATGTCGCGCAGGACGGTGGTCCGGCCGAATTTCTTGTTCAGCTTGGCGACGGTGACGCCGAAGGTTTTCCCCATGAAGGGGGAGGCGGTGTAGGTGGAACTCATGACATGAGGAGGGCTTTGGTGACGAAGTAATCGAGCACCAGGATGAGGATGAGCGAGGCGACCACCGCCTTGGTGACCGAGGCGCCGATTTCGCGCGGACCGCCGCGGGTGTTGAGGCCGATGTAACAACAAACGAGCACGATCACCAAGCCGAAGACCTCGGCCTTGACGAGGCCGTCCGTCACGTCGCGCGGTTTCATGAAGGCCTTGAGGGCGGTGAAGTAGGATTCGGAGTCGACCGAGATGGAATGCGTGTATTGGCAGACCAGCGCGCCGCCATACCAGCCGCAGAGGTTGGCGATGATGGCCAGCACCGGCATCATGACGACGATCGCCGCCAGCCGGGGCAGCACGAGCATGCGCTCGGGCGGGATGTTCATCGTCACGAGCGCGTCGATCTCCTGGTAGACCTTCATCGAGGCCAGCTCGGCGGCGATGGCGGATCCCACGCGGCCGGCGATGAGGATGGCCACCATCACGGGGCCGAGTTCGCGGGCCATGGTGAGGCCGACGAGCGTCCCGATGAACTGCTTGGCCCCGAAATTCTCCATGCTGTAGCCGCTCTGCAGCGCCAGCACGCTGCCGATGAAGAAGCTGAGGATGGTGACGATGGGCAGGGAGGTGTAGCCGATGACATAACACTGCTCCATGAAGCGCGGAAGCTGGCGGGGCAGCGTCGGCAGGTATTTCAGCGAACGCGCCAGCAGCAGCAGGGTGCCGCCGATGTGGCCGATGGTGAGTTTGAGTTGATTCATGGCGAGGCGGCCGCGATGGCCGGAGTGGCGGGGGACGAACGGAAATCCAGCAGGGAAAACTTCCACCGGCCGGCGGCCGGCCCGCGCTGCCAGGCGACCAGGCCGCAGCCGAGGGTGATGCGGGCGCGCGTGGGCGTCGAGCGGCGGCTGAAAAGCGGGCCGAGGTGGAATTCCTTTTCCAAGGGGGATTTCTTCCAGCTCACCAGATTGAAGAGGACGGAGTGGCGGGTGTCGCCTGGGGCGTTTTGCTCGTAACGATACAGGGCCACCAGCGGAGTGTAGAGCTGGCGGACCGGTTCATTGGTGGGGAAGAAGACCTCAAAGGGGCTGAGCAACTGCAGCTGCCGGCGGCCGGCGCCGTTGTTCCAGGAGCTCACCAGCGGCCAGACATGGGTTTTGTGGGCCGGGGCGGCGGCCGGGTTGGTCGTGCTCCGCTGGGTGAGCGACCAGTAGAGGAAGAAGAGCACCTGGTTTTTCTCCTGGGCGAGGCCGGCGTCCTCCCATTGGGTATGGCGGTAAACCGGCCAGGCCACCCAGGTCTTGTCGTAACCCTTGACGAGGGAGTGAGTGTAGAAGGGAGCCCAGCGGTTGACATAGCGCTGATCGCCCCGGCCCTGCACCAAAAGCGGCCAGAGGTAGCGTTGCTCGTCATAGCGATTCGGCTCGGTGCGGTGCGTGTAGCCGAAGAACGGCCAGACGTAGGTCTCGTCGAGGTAGCCGGGCGCGGTGTCGCGGGTGTAGAAGGGCAGGGCGCCGACGCTCACGGTGGGTTGGGGTTCGGAAAGATATTTGGCGGATTTGTAGAACAACGGCCAGAGGTAGAACTGCCGGTCGTAGTCGCCGGCCCGTCCCTGGTGACCGAACAGGGGCCAGAACTCGAAGCCGTGATGTCCGGCGCCATCGATGAAACGCAGGAAAGGCCACGGGGCATGGGTGGTATGGGCGCCGTTTTTTTCAACGGCGGCATACAGCGGAAACAGGACAAAATGAATGCGATCCTTGCCGAAGCGGTGCTTGATGGTGCCGCCGAGGGGGAAGAGCGCCTGATAGCTTCCTTCCGATTCGCCCGTGTCGCGCGAGAAATAGAACGGCCAGACATCAAAATTGCGGACGGTCGGCTGGCCGGGACCGGTTTGCCGGCCGAAATTGACCAGCGAGAAGAAGGTGAAATACCGGTCATCGCCTTCCTTTTGCCAGGTGAAAAACGGGTAGAGCAGATGCGAGGTTTCCCGTGCGCCTGATTGGGTGTGCAGGTAAAACGGCCGGAATCCCTTCAGCTGGGAGCCATCCGGGGCGGTCTTGGTAAAGAAGAAAGGGACGAGGTATTCGGCCGAAGCGATGGTTCCGTCCGGATTCACCTGCTTGACGAACAAGGGCCAACCGTTCCTTTCCTTGCCGCACAGGGGAGCGCCGCCCGCGACGAACGCAGCAAAAAAGAGCCAGACGGTGAGTCGGGAAAATATGCTTGGTGGATGGTAAGGCATTGCCTTTGCGCGACACGGAAGCCAGTTAGGTGGCCGGCTCCTAGACGGCGAAAGGAGAGACTAAGTGCCCTCCGTTGGCGTGCAAATGATATGTTACAACCGCTTCCAGCAACAAGTGTTCCATCCGGATTCCCCTTTGCGGCGGGATATCGGGCCGGATTGTCTTCGCGGCCATGCGCATAACCGGCGGCCAGGCTCGGGGCATTCCGTTGCTCTTGCCCAAAGGCGATGCGGTCCGGCCGGCGACGGATGCGTTGCGGCAGGCGGTTTTTTCCAGCCTGGCGACCCGCGTTCCCGGCGCGAGTTTTCTGGATTTGTTTGCCGGCAGCGGCGCCTACGGGCTGGAGGCATTCAGTCGCGGCGCCACTGGCGGCGTGTTTGTGGAAAAGCAGGCCCGGACCGCGGCCTTCATCCGTCAGAACATCACCGCCGTCTGCAAGAGTCTCGGCCGCGATACCGCCGATCTGCAGGTGATCAATGCCGACGCCACCAGCGTGGCCTGGGGTGAGCCGGCGGACCTCGTGTTCATCGACCCGCCTTACGAAATCATCCGGGAGGTGGCTCCGGGACTTTTCGCTCGCTTGACCGATTGGCTGGCGGGACAGGCCGATCCGATCGTCGTGTTCGAAATGCCCGGCGAGATTGAACTCCAGGCCGAGGGTTGGACGTGCGTGAAACGTCTCGGCAAAGGCGTCCGCCAGCCGACCACCTGCGTGTTCAGAGCCAGCCGAGCCGTGCTTTGAGCAGGGTGACGGCGGCGACGCAGGCCGTTTCGGTGCGCAGCACCCGCGAACCAAGGTGAACGAAGGTGAAGCCGCGGGTGCGCAGGAGTTCCCGCTCGGCAGCCGACCAGCCCCGCTCGGAACCAAGGGCGAGGACGGCGGCCGGGCAGCCCGAGAGTTCGCTCCGGCTGAGAGCTTCGGTGCCCTCATAGTTATCGAGGACGAGACGGACGGCGTCAGCCGGAAGACGGGCGATGGTGTCAGCGAGCGTGTCGTCGCGGATAACCTCCGGCAGCCGGGTGCAGAAGGCCTGGGCCGCACCTTTTATGACGCATTCTTTCCATTCGCCCGAGGTCCACAGTTTGCTGCGGGCGTAGCTGGCCTCGCCCCGGTCGGTCCGGACAAAATGCATCGCGGCCACGCCGAGCGTGGTGGCGTCGCGCAGGAGGTCGCGGGCGGTTTGGGGCCGGGGCAGGCCAATGAGCAAGTGCACGGGAGAGAGGGGCGGAGGCGGTTCGCCCCAGGCAAAGCTCAGGGTCAGGGCCTCCTCCGCGATCGCGATCAGCGTGCCGCGCCCACGCGGTCCGTCGATCAGGCCGGCGTCAAAAGTATCGCCCGGCCGGCGGCGCAGCACATCCAGCAGGTGCACCGCGCGGGGGTCGCGCCGGGCCAAGGGAAGCTGGACTTCTGCCGGATGAAAAAGAATGATGTTCACTATGGAAAACGGGGAGCAGCGATACCGTGACACGGTTTGCGGCGGGGGGAACCGCAATTTTCGGCGGCTTGCTAGCGGCGCATTTTCGGACCAGCTTGCATGAGCCGTGTGAACACCATTGATGCAATTCCAGCCAGCGGCGCAGGCAAAAGCCCGGGCGGCGGTCGCGTCATCATTGTCGAGGACCAACGGTTGGTGGCGGAATTTTTCACTTTCCACTGCCGGGACCTCGGCTTGGACGTGTTGATGCGTTGCGGCACCTGCCGGGAGGGGCTGGCGGCGATCCGGGCCCACCAGCCCACCCTGGTGCTGATGGACATTTCGCTCCCGGACGGCGATGGCCTGACGCTGGCGAAAACGGTCCTCGACGAGCTGCCCCAGGTGAAAATCCTCGCCATCTCCTCGCACCGCGACCCATGGACCATGCTGCAGGTGCAGCGCATCGGGCTGCATGGATTTGTGGACAAGAATGAACAGCGGCCGGAAGTGCTCACGGAGGCCATCAAGGCGGTGCTCGGCGGGCGGGTTTACTACACTCCGATCGTGAACGAATCGAGCGCGAGCATCCGGCGCGACCCAAAGGCGTTCATCCGGGTGTTGTCGGACTACGAGACGCGGATTCTTTCGATGATCGGCGAATCGAAAACCGACGAGGAGATCGCCGCGGTATTGAACATCAGTCCGGCCACCGTGCAGTCGCGCCGCCGGGATGTCATGCGCAAGCTCGACATCCACACGACGCCGAAGCTGATCCACTACGCCATCGTCAACGGGCTGACCCGGGCTGAGCAATTGGGACAGCAGAAGCCAACCTGACGCGCAGCCGGCCCAGCCCGGTCTGCACATCGCGACCCAGGGAACGGGCCTCGTTCCATTCGCCCGTTGCGCTGACCAGTTCGATCTTGCGCAAAATATCCTCGAGTTCGCCCTCGGCGATGAACGCGCAGCGTCCATAGAGCAGATGGGCGTAGTGTCCGGCGTTGGGTGTGTTCTCTTCCTGGAGGGCGGCGAGGAGGTGGTCCAGCTCGACCCCGAACTCGGAGAGATACAGGGCCAGTTCGTCGGCGAACGAGGAATTTTTCCGCGCCGCGATCAGGCGCAGGTTGGCCAGGCCGTCGACCTTGGGGGCGGGCGGGAGATTCGTCTCCATTCCGGTGGGAACGGCGGAATCGAGCGCCGTGCGCAGCCGCTCCAAGGTCACCGGCTTGCCGAGAAAGGCGTCCATGCCGGCCGCGACGCATTGCGCCCGCTTGTCCGGCGTGGTGAATGCGGTGGTGGCGAAGATGATGGCGTGGGCGGATCCATTCGGCAGGGCGCGGATGCGGCGGGCGACCTCGAGGCCGCTCAGTCCGGGCAGATCATAGTCGAGGAACACCAGGTCGAACGGCTGATCCCTGGCCTGCGCCAGAGCCGCGAGGCCCTCGGCGGCGCTGTGCACCGTGAAGCCCAGTTTTTCCAGCAGATCGGTGAGCACGATCCGGTTGTATTCCTCGTCATCCACGACCAGGGCCACCCGGGATTTGCCAACAAGGTCTGGGCTGGCTTCGGGCGTTGGTTCGGCGGCCGCTTCCACCAGGGCGAACGGGGCGCTGAAATAAAAGCACGATCCTTGGCCCGGTTCGCTCTCCAGCCAGATGCGGCCGCCCATCTTTTCCGCGAGGCCCTTGCACAGGGCGAGTCCGAGGCCGGTGCCGGGCACGCGTCCCTGCTGGGCGGCGGCGCCGCGCTCAAAACGGGTGAAGAGCCTTTTCTGCTCCTCCGGCGAAATGCCGGGCCCATCGTCGGACACCGCGAAAATCACCTCGGAATGCCGGGGACCGGCGGCCTTGCACCAGACGGTCACGCTCACCTTGCCGCGGCCGGAGAATTTGAGGGCGTTGCCGACGAAGTTGAGGAGGATTTGCCGGATGCGCCGCGGGTCCCCGGTCAGGCGGGCGGGCACGGCGGGGGAGATGGCGATCTCGACGGGGATGCCCCGCTTTTCGCTTTCGGCGGCGGTCATGGCGGCGATCGATTCCACCAGTTCGGGCAGGTCGAACGGCCGGGCCTCCAGCTC
>JAYVZM010000455.1:0-17535 GCA_043783345.1 Verrucomicrobiota bacterium | reverse complement strand
TCCACTCGCTCACGCTCGCGGCTCCGGAAGATGTCGCCTCGGCGGCGGCGGCAATGGGCGCGGCAGCGGCAAAGAGGCCGTCGGCCGGCTCGCTGACGCTCGCCGCCATGGCCCTTGAGTCGACGGTTTCGACGATGGCCGTCTGAAAAATCGACGTCTCGTGCAGCGCATCGAGTGCCAGCTCGCGTGCGGCCCCGCCGGCGAAAAATCCCTCCCCCGACAGGAGCACGCGCGGCTCGAGCGCTTGCAGCTCGAACAAATCACGGTCGTCACTGATGGGAAGCCGGGGCACTATGGACGCGGAAGCTGGTCGGATAAAACGGCCGATCAAGGCGGAAGTTTGCGACTACGACAAATGACGTAGGGTCGCGCGGTCTCACTTTCCCTTCGCTGTTGGCGTGGGCGCGTCGGTCGGCGAGGGCGGGCGCATGGCATAAGCCTGGCCGGCCGTGCCGATCACAAACATCACGAGCCGCACGGGCTTGTCGGTGCGGTTCACGCCGTTGTGCAGGACGTCGATGACTTCGGCGAAGGCCTGGCCGGCCTTGAGCGTGCGCGCTTCCCCACCCGCCAGCTCCACGAGGAGTTCGCCCTCGAGCATGTAGGCGAAGCACGGCACGGGGTGGCGGTGCCAGTTGGTTTGTCCACCCGGCGGAATCTCGACCAGCACGGCCGTCACCTCCGCGGCGCCGGCAGTCGGATAAACGAGTTTGCGGCCTGCGCCGTCGGCCTCGGTTTTCAGCAACGGCGTGACCGTGACGCCGGCGGAATACGCGCCGGGCGCGGCGGCGGCCGGCACCGCCACCAAGCCGGCACAAACGCACCACGAGAAAATGACGAAGACGGAACTGCGAACGGTTGCTTGCATGTTGGAGGTCGTTGGCGACGGCACGTGCCGTTGCAACGCATTTGATTCGCTGCGCCCATACGTCGCTTGACGTAGCCGCAAGCTGCAGGATTGCACCGTTCGCCGCCAGTGACTTGACTCGCTGCGCTGTCCCGTCTTATGCACGCCCTAGTCTGCTCCCTTCTCCTCCTCGCCGCGGCGGTGCCGCTGGGCCGCGCGGCGACGGTGACGTTGAGCGAGGAAGCGGCCGAAGCGGGGCGACTGATCGGCCGGCACTACTCCTATCGCGACTACGATGCGCACCACCAGACATGGACCGGGGTCGCTGATCGCAACGGCATCCTGTATTTCGGCAACAAGGGCTGCGTGCTCGAATTCGACGGGCAGGAGTGGCGCAGGATCGCCGTGGGCGCCACGACGTTCGTGCGCGGGCTTGCGCTCGCGCCGGACGGCACGCTCTATGTCGGCGCCGTCGACGAGATCGGCTATCTCGCGGCGTCGCCCCTCGGCGGCAAACATTTCGTCTCGTTGCGTGACCGGCTGCCGCCGGAGCACCGCGAGTTCGGCGATATCTGGAACGCGGTCGCGACAAGCGAGGGCGTGTTCTTCGCGGCGGGCGCGCGACTGCTTCGCTGGCGCGACGGCGCGTTCCATGTCTGGCAGGCGCCGGGCGAAGCAAGCTTCTGGCTCCACGAAGTCGCCGGGCGCGTTTACGTGCATCGCCGCGGCGAACCGCTCTGCCGGATCGACGGCGATGCGCTCGTGCCGTTCAGCGACACGGCGTTTTTCCGCACGAACCGCGTGCCCGTGCTGCTCCGCGGCGCGAACGGCGGGCTGATCGCCTGCTCCGCGGACAACGGGCTGGCGCTCGTGGCGGCCGACGGCGCGGTGACGCCGTTTTTGACCGAGGCCGACGCGTGGCTGCGCCGCGAGGGCGTGCAAACCGCCGCCGCCCTGTCCTCCGGCCTGCTCGCCATCGCGAGCCGGCAGGCCGGCGTGCTGATTCTCGACCGCGAAGGCCGGTTCGTGCGCCGCATCGACGAGAACGACGGGCTGGGCGATCCGCTCCTGCATCGCATCGTGAGCTCCGGCGGCCAGATCTGGCTCTGCCAGAACAACGGACTCACGCGGCTGCAGGATGATTTGGGCCGCACCCTGTTCGGTCGCGATCAGGGTCTCGACGGCACGTCGGTGCGCGCAGTCGTCCGCCACGATGGCGCCATTCACGCGGCGACGGGCCGCGGCGTTTTCCGGCTCATCCCGGCCGCTCCTCGCACGCTCACCAACGCGCACTTCACCGTCGTGCCCGGGTTCGCGGGGCGCTCTTTCGCGCTGCTCAGCACGCCGCACGGTCTGCTCTCCGGCGAAAACGAGGGTCTGCAATTCCTCCCGTCCGGCGCCGGCGCCACGGTCGTGCGTCTTGCCGACAGCAGCCCGGTTGTCGCGCTCGCGGCATCGACGCGCACACCCGATCGCGTGTGGGCGGCCACGCTCGGCGGCGTAGTGACGCTCGACTGGGACGGTCGCGGCTGGCGGGTGACGCCGCCCCCGACCGCACTGCGCTTCGAGGCGCGCAGCTTCGCGGAATTCGACGACGGCACGCTGTGGCTCGGCACCTTCACGCGCGGCGTGGCGCGCGTGCGCGGGCTCGACGGTGCGGCGGATTCGCCCCTCACGGTGGAGTTTTTCAAGGAATCCCACGGCCTGCCCGCCGGGCATGGCGCAATCCACGTTGCGCGCGCCGGTCCGCATCTGGTGGCGGCGTGCGACAACGGCGCCGTGCTCCGCTACGACGCGGTCGCCGGGCGTTTCGTGCCGGCCGCGACCGGACACAAAGACCCGGCGGTCGCGTGGCTCACGGGCTCGATGCCAGAAACGAATCGCTCCGCCGTCCTCGAGTTCGACGCGGATGGCGTGGTGACGCGCCGCGAATATTCGCCCTTGTTGGAGGACACGGGCCCGCTGCAGCAGGTATTCGGCGAGCGCGGCGGCACGCTGACGTGGTGCGCCGGGGCCGACGCGCTGGGCCGCCACGGCACCGTCACGCCGGTTCCGATCACCCGGCCGCCGGGCGTGGTGTTGCGCGCCGCGTTGCTCGATGGCCAAGCCGCCTGGCCGGAATCGCACGCGCTCGCCGCCGGGCCGCATCACCTCGCGTTTCAATTCAGCGCATCGGCCTTCGTGGGCAACCCGGAGTTTTCCTCGCGGCTCGAAGGCGCCGACGCGGGCTGGTCGGAGTTCTCGCCGCAGCACACGCGCGAGTTTTCCAACTTGCCGCCGGGCCGCTACGCGCTGCACGCCAAGGCGCGCAACGGCCACGCGATCGGCAACGCGGAGGTGTTGTTCCGGTTTGCCCTCGATCGTCCGTGGTGGCTCGCCTGGTGGACGCGCCTCGGCGCGGCGCTCGCCGGCCTCGGCACGCTCGGCGCCCTCGTGCGCTGGCGTCTCGGCGCGCTGCGCCGCCGCAACGAGCGGCTCGAACAGCTGGTCGCGGCACGCACCGCCGAACTCCGCGCCAACGAGGCGCAACTGCGCAGCACCCGCGACGCCGCCGAGGCCGCGAACCGGGCCAAGAGCGCGTTTCTCGCCCACATGAGCCACGAGCTGCGCACGCCGCTCAACGGCATCCTGGGCTACGCGCAGGTGATGGCGAAGGACGCCACCCTTGACCGCACCAACCACGAGCGGCTGCGGGTGATCAGCGACAGCAGCCATCACCTGTTGCACCTGATCAACGAGGTGCTCGACCTCTCGAAGATCGAAGCCGGCCGGATCGAGCTCAACCACGAGCCCTGCGATCTGCCCCGCCTGCTGAACAGTGTGGCGGACATCTTTCGTCTCCGCGCCACCGAGTTGGGCCTCGAGTTTCGCACCGAATTTGCCGCCGGTCTGCCCGCCAACGTGATGGTCGATGAAGCCAAGCTCGCCCAGGTGCTCGTAAATCTGCTCGGCAACGCCTTTAAGTTCACGCCCGGCGGCAGCGTGACGCTGATCGTGCAACGCGCCGCACCCACCGACGCTCAACTCTCAACGCTCGGCTCTCAACTCATCGTCTTCTCCGTCGCGGACACCGGCACGGGCATCGCCGCCGCGGACCTCGACCGCATCTTCCGACCCTTTGTCCAGGTCGGCGCGGCGGGCACGGGCGCGCAAGGCACCGGCCTCGGGCTGGCGATCAGCCAGCGGATCGTGGGGTTGCTCGGCGGCGAACTGCACGTCGCGAGCGAACCGGGCCGCGGGAGCCGCTTCTGGTTCGAGCTGGCGCTGGCGCCCGGCGACGGAGTCCCCGCCACGGCTGTGTCCGCCCTCGCCGGCAAAATCGTCGGCTACGAAGGCGAACGCCGCCGCGTGCTCGTGATCGACGACAACGCGATCAACCGCGACGTGCTCGCCCAACTGCTCGCGCCATCCGGGTTCGATGTGCGCCTCGCGGGCAGCGGCGCGGAAGGCCTGGCGCTGCATGAGGCGTTTCTCCCCCACTTCGTGCTGCTCGACCTGCGGATGACACCGATGGACGGATTTGCGGTCGCGCGCGAACTCCGCCAGCGGCCTGGCGGCGCCGCGCTCAAAGTCGTTGCGGTGTCGGCGAGCGCGTTCGACTTCGACCGCAACGACGCGCTGCGCGCCGGTTGCGACGGTTTTCTGCCGAAACCGTTCGGCGAGGACGCGCTGCTGGCCGAGATCGGCCGCCACCTCGGGCTGGTGTGGGTCCGCGACGCGGCGCCAGCCGCCGGCGCGGTGCGCCAGCGGCCACCCGCCAGTGTGATCGTCGAACTGCGCGCGCTCGCCGCCGAGGGCAAGGTGCCGCGGCTGCGCCGCCGGCTCGCGGCGCTGCGGCGGGAGGACGCCGCGCACGCGCCTTTCTACGACGAAGTCGACGGGTTTGCCGCGCGGTTTGACCTCAAGCGAATTGAAACCATCCTCGCGCCATGAGCAACGCCACGCCCGAGGGCCGGACCATTCTCATCGTCGACGATACGCCGGCGAACCTCGCCGTGCTCACCGATCTCCTCGATCGCGAGGGCTTCGAGGTGGTCGTCGCGCAAAACGGCGCGACCGCACTGGCGCGCGTGCGCACGGTCGTCCCGGCCATCATCCTGCTCGACGTGCTCATGCCGGGGATAGACGGGTTCGAGACGTGCCGGCGGCTCAAGGCGGATCCGCGGCTCGCCGGCGTGCCCCTGTTTTTCATCACCGCGCAAACCGACGTCTTCGACCGGCTCCAGGGTTTCGCCGCCGGCGCGGTCGACTATATCACCAAGCCTTTTCTCGCGGAGGAAGTGCTCGCCCGCGTGCGCGCCCACCTGCGCATCTGCGAGCTGCAGGCCGAGGTCGCGGAGCAGCTGCGCCTGCGCGAGCTCGCCGAGCAACAGCTCGCGCAATCGCTCGACCGCGCCGTCGCCGTCGTCGCGCCCGACGGCACGCTGCAGTTTTGCACGACCCTCGCGCGGGCGGTGCTCGATCGCTGGTTTCCCAGCGACGCGGCGAACCCCTCCCGCCTCCCGCCGGCGCTGGCGGCCTGGATGTCCGCGCGCGTCAGCGGCCGGCCCGGCGCGCCCGAGGTTTTTCGCGTGACGAATCCGCAGGGCGAAATCACCGTGCGGCTCCTCGCCGATCGCACCGCGCCGGAGAGTGCGGTGCTGTTGTTCGACGAGCAGGCGACCGCGTCGCCGCAAGCTCTGCGCCAACTCGGCTTGACCGCGCGCGAGGCCGAAGTGCTCCATTGGCTCACCGAGGGCAAGAGCTACAAGGAGATCGGGATCATCCTCGCCTGCGAGTGGCGCACGGTCCAAAAGCACGCGGAGCGGATCTACCAGAAACTCCTCGTCGAAAACCGCCACGGCGCCGCCGCCATCGCGCGCGACGCGCTCGCACGCTAACCCTGGCGTCGTAAGTAAACGGCCGGGAATGCCTTTGGGCTGGCCTTAAAAATCCGGCGCCTTAAACACCCGCTATGTCGGGTGCTCTCCTTAACCGGCCGATCCGCCGCCACCTGGTTGACCGGCGGATCGCCGTCGTCGCGCTCGCGATCGGGTTTGTCCGCCCGGTGGTCGCGACGGAATCAGCCGCCAATCCCGTTGCCGACAGTCTCCCGACCGCACGCGCGACCCGGCCGCTGGTGCTCGACCGTTTCATCGTGCTTGGCTCACGCATCCCGCGCGACGAGGTCGAGGGTATATCGCCGGTGAGCGTGTATGGCCGCGACGAGATTGAGGCGAGCGGCGCGATGCGGCTCGCGGATTTTCTTAACTACCTGCCGCAAAATTATACCGGCGCCAGTTCCGGCCGCGGCAGCGCGCCCAACGATCTCAACCCGGAGTTCGGCGTGCGCACCGAGTCTTTTTTGCCGGCGCTCGACTTCGTCGTGGGCACGGCGGCCGTCCCGCTTGGCCAGAGCGGCGTTGCCGGCGTCAACCTTCGCGGCCTCGGCAGCGGCTCGACGCTCGTGCTGGTTGACGGCCGCCGCGTCCCCATCGCCGGCCAGGGCAACCGCTCGACCGATTCGAACCAGGGTTTCATCGACCTCAACACGATTCCCCTCGGCATGGTCGAACGGATCGAAGTCCTCACGGATGGCGCGTCCGCCCTTTACGGTTCCGACGCGATCGGCGGCGTGATCAACGTCGTGTTGAAGAAGAACTACACCGGCGCCGAACTCGCCACGCGCTATCGCGGCACGTTCGAGGGGGGGGGACGCGAACGGCAGGCGACGCTGACGGCCGGCTTCGTGGCGAAGGACGCAAGGCTCCGCGGCACGCTGTCGCTCGACGTTTACGATCGCAGCAAGCTCAGCGCCGCGCAGCGCGAGTTTTCTCAAAACCAGGATCATCGCACGCGCATCGTCAGTTACAGGGAGGGCGGCGCACCCAGCTACGGGAGAGACCTGCGGCTGCGTTGGGGCTATCCGGCGGTCGTGCAGGCGCGCACGGGCAACCTGGCCGGCCTCACTGACCCCGGGGGCGCACCGGTGAGAATTGCCCTCGTGCCCGTGGGCGCGCGCTCCACCCCTGCGTCCGCCCAATTCATCCCCGGCCAGGTCGTTCCGCCCGCCACCGTCGTTGCCGCGTCGGATCAGCGCCGGACCGACAGCGCGGCGTTCCTCGCGCTCGTCCCGCCGCAGGCCTCGTGGAGTATCCGCGGCGCGCTCGACTACGATTTCGGAGAGAACTTCCGGGCCTACGCATCCTGGTCGCACGGCGATGTGCACGGCTGGTTCGATGCGCAGCCGCCCGTGTCCACTCCGTCGGCCACCACCGGCTTCGGCAGCTTTGGCACCGTCGTGCCTGCGACGATCGCCGGCCAGCCCAACGTGCTGAATCCCTTTGGGCAGGACGTGCTCGTCGGATTTGTTCACGATGAGTTCGGCCCGACCCGGCAGACGACCCGCACGCGCAGCGACGGGGTCGTCGCCGGGCTCTCCGGCCTCGTCGCCGAACACTGGCTCTGGGACGCAGCCCTCTCCGGGTCGCGCCAGCGTTTCGCGCAGCGCAACCTCACGCTCGATCCGGCAAAATTCGCCGCCGCGCTCGCCGCGCCCGATCTCGCACAGCGTTTCAACCCGTTCATCGACGCCCGCGCGGGCGGCGCGAGCAACGCGGCGCTGTATCCCGCGATGACGACCGTCGACGCCTACGATGGCACCTCCGAGCTCGGCAGCGCGAGCGCGCTGGCCAGCGGCCCGCTGCGGGTGCTGCCCGGCGGCGAGCTGCAGCTGGCGGCCGGCGGCGAAGCCGACTCTGCGCGGCATCGCGCGGTGAAGCGTCCGGCGGCCGGCGCGCCGACCGACACCCGCACGCAGCGCCACAGCTACGCCGCGTTCGCCGAGCTTTCCGTGCCAATCTTCGGTCGCGCCAACGCCCGTCCGCTGCTGCGCCGGCTCGAAGCGCAGCTCGCCGGCCGCTACGAAAACCACGGCCCGGCCGGCGTCAGCGCCGACCCGAGGATCGGCGTCGCGTGGGCGCCGTTTCAACCGCTGCTGGTGCGCGCGAGTTACTCGACCGGCTTCCGGGTGCCGTCGCTCACGGAATACGAAACGCCGCCGGCCATCAACCGGGTTTCGCTGACCGATCCGCGGCGCACCCCGGCGAGCACAGCCGACGTCGCCGTGACGAGCGGCTCCAATTCCGCGGCCCGGCCTGAAACCGCGCAAAGCGAAGCCTACGGTGTCGTCTTCGCGCCGCCGTTCGCGCCCGGGCTGTCGGTCGAGATCAACTACCATCGCACGCTCCAGCGTGACGTCCTGCAGAAGCTTTTCTACGACACGATCGTCAACCACGAACTCTTATTTCCCGGGCGCGTGACGCGCGCAACGCCGGCGCCGCTGGACGTGGCGCTCAACCAGCCCGGTGCCATCGTCGCAGTCGATGCCACGTTGGTGAGTTTCGGCGCCGTAATCAACGAGAGCCTCGATCTTGGGCTGCATTACGACGTGCCGTCGCGCCGGCTCGGGCATTTGCGCGTGAGCGTGAGCGGCACCCATCCGCTCTTCACCCGCTACGAGCTGACGCCGGGCACGACGATCGACCTCAGCGGCGACACCGCCGCGCCGCCAGCGTGGCGCTGGACCGGTCTGGCGCTTTGGTCCCATGACAACTGGAGTGCCGCGATCTTTGCGCAGCACATCGGGGCGTTCGCCAGCAATCGTGCCGGCAACATCCTCGCGCCCCAAGGCTACCCCGCCTACACGACCGTGAACGTAAGCGCGGGCTACACCCTTCAGCAAGGCGTGAGGCGCGACCGCGGAAAAGGAATGAAGCTTCGGGTCGGCGTGGACAACCTCTTCAACCGGCAGCCGCCGTTTTCGGACACCATCTTCGGCTTCAACGGCGGACTCTATTCTCCCCTCGGACGCTCTTATGAAATCTCGGTGACCGTCCCTTTCTAGGTCGCGGGCGATGAATTGGGAGAAATCATGTCGGATGGCCCGGCCTGGGACACCAGTGCGCTCGACACGACTGGCAGGCTGAATCTCACCCCGAGCGCGATCCCCGAGCCGGCCACTTGCTATGTCACTACCTTACCGCTACTCGACCACTACTCCGCCACTAATAATAAGCGGCTGCATTGAACGGATGGCGATGCGAAAGAGAGGAATGGGACGATTTTCCCCAGAGGGAACGATTCACTCGGTCAAATCGGATTTTCTCGAACCAGCTCAAAGAGACGGTTTGGCGCGCTATCTTGTTTCACTTGCTACATACACGGGGTTCCCCACCGCCCACAGGGCCGACTTCTGGATAGACTGGCTGGCCGTTCCTCGCTGGGGAAAATCCGAATCGACGATTCGGATTTCCCTGGGCGATCAGGTTCGCTCCAAAGGTCGGCTGCACCCGCCTTATTGCCGTCGATGGGAATAGCGGGAACGCTTATTTTCATTTTTTGCTTTAACGGAAATAAGCCTCCTGCTTGTTTCCCACCCTTGAAAACAAGCAGGCAGGCAGTTCCGCCAAGCCGCTTGGTGCCGGATAAGACCGCACCTCTTCGTCAGACAACCCGCGGCTAAATGGACTCTTCCGCGCAACAGCTACGCGTGGCCAATCTGCGACGAAGACTGGCGGAACTCACCGTTGCGGTTCGCGAGACCGAGGATGAACTCGTTGCACTCGAATCCGAGGGACAACTCAAGCTCAGTGCCACAACCACGCCTGCGGCGGCACGGACTCCGTGCACATCTGCGGAGAAAATCGTCCTGTTTCTCGATCTGTTTGGCACGCGGCGGTCGGTTTATCCGAAGCGATGGGAAAACGAGAAAACCGGCAAAAGCGGATATTCGCCGGCGTGCGACCATGAATGGCGCCCCGGCATCTGCTACAAGCCGAAGGTGAAGTGCGCCGAGTGTCTCCACCAGCGATTTCCTCCTTTCGACGAGCGGGCCGTGGAAGCCCATCTGCGGGGCACGCATATGCTCGGCGTGTATGCCATTGGAACAGACGACACCTGCCGTTTTCTCGCCGCCGATTTCGATGGTGAAGGCTGGAGGGATGACGTGCTCGCCTACCGCGAGGCGGCCGAGCGGGCTGGCGTCATGATTGCCATCGAGCGTTCGCGCTCGGGCAACGGCGCGCATGCCTGGATCTTCTTCGCCGAGCCCGTGCAGGCCGCGGCGGCGCGAAGATTGGGAACGATCCTCGTTGCCAAAGCTTCGGCTCTGCGACCGACGCTCAGCTTGGGCACATACGACCGGCTGTTTCCGAATCAGGACACGCTGCCCGTAGGTGGATTCGGCAATCTGATTGCGCTGCCGCTGGCCAAAATGCCGCGACAGCAGGGGAACACGCTCTTCGTCGATTCACGGATGGAGGCCTTCGATGATCAGTGGTCGTATTTGGCCGGCCTCCCACGAGTCAGTCGTGAGGCATTGGAAAAAATTCTGACCAGAATCGTGCCACTGGCGCCGCTCACTTCGTCCTTTCAAAGTGGTCCCGCTCTCGACCACGACTTCGCGCTGCAAAGCGACGCTGCCGTATTGGACCTGTCACACCCTCGAATTCGCGGCGGGATGATCTCGGGCGAAGTCACGGTGCGGCTGGATGCTCAGATTCACTTAACGCGTTCACTACCCGCGCCGGTTCTGGCTGGATTGCGTCGCTTGGCGACGTTTCCCAATCCGGTTTTTCACGAGAAGCTGCGGTTGCGCTTTCCCACGTTCGATACTCCGCGATTTCTCTTCGTCGGCGAATGGCATCCGGATCGACTCGTGTTGCCACGTGGTGCCTTGGATCAGTGTCTTTCGCTACTGGAGGCAGCGGGGGCAACCGTGGCGGTGCAAGACCGGAGGCAGACAGGAGCGCGCGTGGTCTGGAAATTTCAGGGTGAATTGCGCACCGAACAAGCGACGGCCGTGCGAGAGATGCTCAAGGAGGACAACGGGGTGCTCTGTGCTCCGCCTGGTGCGGGAAAAACGGTGATGGGGTGTGCGTTAATTGCGCGTGCCCGCACCTCCGCGCTCGTGCTGGTTCACCGGACGGTGCTGCTCGATCAATGGCGAGAGACCGCGATGCAGTTCCTCGGATTGAAGCGAAAGGAGATTGGCGTCTGGCGTAGCCGATCCCCACGGCTCACCCGACGATTCGACATCGCGATGCTGCCGTCGTTGAGCCGCGCGGGAGATATGACGGCGGTGCTGACCGGATACGGATTGGTAATCGTCGATGAATGCCACCACGTGCCGGCGACATCGTTTGAGGCCGTGCTAAAAGCATGCCCCAGTCGGCGAATCTACGGACTTACAGCCACACCCAAGCGAAAGGACCGGCTGGAGAAACTACTCTTCGCTCAATGTGGTCCGATCCGACACACACTTGTAGATGTCCCGACCGGGGAGGTGCGCACCGTAAAGGTCCGTCGCACCAGCGTGACGCTGCCGCTCGATGCCGGGACGCGGCCGCCGATTCACGTCGTTTGGGAAGCGTTGGTGCGGGATGAAGGTCGGATCGCGGTGGTCGTTTCCGATCTCTTGTCGTGCGTGGCGATAGGGCGTTCACCGCTCGTGCTGGCCGACCGCAAGGCTTACCTGGCCCGGTTGGAGGAGACTTTCGCCGTGAGGGCGGCGGGCGTCGCGTGTTATCGACTGGACGGCCAGACGGGCAAAAAGGCCCGACGCGAGGTGCTGCGTCGAATCGCCGAGCACTTTGATGGCCGAAAGCCGTTCGTGCTTTTCGCGACGGCATCGCTGATCGGCGAGGGGTTCGATCTGCCGCGTCTGGATACGCTGGTCCTGTCGATGCCGCTTTCGTTCAAAGGCCGGCTGGTTCAATATGCCGGACGGCTCCACCGGCGACACGAGTCGAAAGGCGATGCTATGATTTTCGACTACCTCGATGAAAACCACGCGATCACGAACGCGATGTTTCGCCGCCGCTTGGCGGGCTACAGGGAACTGGGATACCGCGTCGAGATGGCCCAGAACGGCGCTCCAACTTGGTTCGGAAACGAATCGGTGGAAACAGAGAGTAACCAATAGCGGTCATTTCTTCCATCACGCACTCAGCTGAGTGAATTCCCAGACAGTGTCTGGTGAAGTTGACTACGCGCGCCAGGGTCGGCGCACCAACCCAGGCCATTCCCAGGGCAATTCGGCAGACGCCGTCTGACCAATCTGGTCTTCGCCAACCTCGGACGCGAGGTGCTGGTAACACCACGTGTTTTCTCCGGTGAGAGTCAGCGGTCGATCAACCCCGCGTTTGAAGGCGATGAGAAAAGCCTGCGCGCCGGCATGATTTCCGTTTCAAACGCAACATCCCGTCTTGTCGGGTTTAGGGCCTAATCCTCCGGGAGGTTTTGGCCCTACGCGTGGGGGGTGTCGTTTTCACAGATAGGCCTTCCGGAAATTCCCGCCCACCGGTGCTCGGAAAATCTGGCAGGCCATCGAAAAATCCCTGGAGGGCCGCTTGCAGAGCGGTCGGACCATGGACGAGGCTCACGGGAATGAGCTGCCGGAAATCCAAGTGGTGTGAAATTGCTGCATTGCCCGAGGCACCCGCATGCACGACCTGCCCGGCATAATGGATCGAGCCCACGAGGTTTTCCATCGTCACCTTGCCTCTACGCTGTTCGGCCAGCAGTTCATTGAATCGCTGCGGGACGATTTGCATCAGCATGCGGGTGTGCTTGAGATCCTGCGGTCGGTTCAGGTTCGCGAGGGATACGAGGTTGTAGAGCTTTGCTTTCAGCAGCACCAACGGCGGCGGAATCCGGTAACGCTCGCCCGGACCGAGTTCGACCATGGTATTCAGATTCAGGTCCACGGCGGTCAATCCGTTTACCTCCCGCAGAACTTCGATGGTCAGAGGCGCTTGGCCGACAGGCGAAGTCTTGGTGAGAATCGCGACGGCAACCGAATCCTTTTCCTGCACAGCATGGTATTCCCACCCTGCGCGGCGCGCCAGTGTTTCAGCCAGCGCTCGGGAGCCGTAAATGTCGGCGTCCGCGCTTGTGAACGGCGCAAAGATTCCTAGCGCGGGGAGCTTACGGGCATACAATTCGGCCCAGATGTTGACCGCCTGGCCACCAACGATCAGTGGCGGATCCTCTCCGGAAAGAATGGGGGCAAAATCGCCCGGGGAACGCTGCTCCCGTTGGCGACGCTCAGGCATATTGTTCGTGACGGACCACGCGGGCGCGGCGCCCGGTCAACCGCACCGCGGCGTTTCGCAAGCGCAATTGCGCGGTGGTCACGAGTTTCAGATCAATCCGCGCTTGGTCATAAGCGCGCATTTCTTCCTTCCATGCATGATAGTCCGCAATCGTCCCCGTCCGCAGGGCCGGGGTCGGCGCATCGGGATTCTGCCGCAAAACGGCGAGAAAATGGCGGTGGGCAGCAGGGAAAGTCATGGAACATTATAAGTAAGCAAACGGAACGATTTGGTCAATCGGCAAGACCAGCGCCCGCCGACAAGCCAGCCTATCAAGGTGCGACAGAGAAAGGTGCTCTTTCGCGGGGTGCGCGCAAAACGGAATTCCCCGCTTAACGCGCGGAGAGTCCTCACCGTGGCGTTTGCCCCGGCACTGTGCTGTGCATGGACATCTGCGAGCCAGTGAGCTGACCGGCCTTAGAAAGTGTAGTGCACGACGGCCGTTTCTCAGAACCGGCCATGGAATCAAACGCGAAATTCCGCCGATGATCGGTCAAATGTTGGGAACACGCTTCTCCCGGAGCGAAAGCCAGTTGAGATACGATTTGACCCGACCTGCGGCGATTTCGCGTCGCGTCCGCCGCGGCTGGCTGCCCGGTCCTAACTGTTTCGAGAACTGCTTAGCCAGTTTTAGGGATTTCCCCGGTGCGAAACAGCCGCGGGAAGGCGGTTGGGAAAACTTTGTCCCCTGCCAAAAAGCAGGTCGACCCTATTTCTTGGGTCAGAACTGGCTAAACTGGCTTGAGCGGTCTGGAAGCCACCTCGAACCTGGCCCCTATCTGATTGCAAGTCTGTCCAAGCCTAAGCCCATTGACGAATTAATCCTTCCGTCCCCGGCCTTCACGGGCAACGGCGAGCGCGGTGATTGTCGCCAGGCCAGCACCGGCCAGAAAAGTGGTTTGTGCTCCGAACAGCGTCCAAAGCCCGCCGGCCAGCATACTCGCCACAAATAGCATTACGCCTCGCACGAGGTTTATGATGCCGAACGCCGTGCCACGCAATTCGGCCGGCGCACTATCGGCCGTGAGCGCTGCGAGCAGGCCTTCGGTCAGCCCCATGTGCAGACCCCAGGCCGCGATGCCGATCAAGATGTAGCTGGGGCTATCGCCGAGTGCCAAAAACAAGTCCGCCACCACCATAACCACACATCCGACGACCAGCAGCCGATGCCGCGGCACGCGGTCGGAGAGCGCCCCTGCCGGGTAGGCCGACAGAACGTAGGCGAGATTCATCACCACCAATGCCAAAGGCGCATACGCCAGCGGCAATCCCGACGTTTGCGCCCGCAATACGAGGAATGCCTCTGAAAAGCGTGCCAGCGTAAAGAGCATGACAACCACGACCAGACGCCAAAAGGAGCGTGGAAAACTTCGCCAACGGAATCCGACGAAGGGATTGCCGCGAACCGCCTTGGGCCGACTCGCTTCCGGCTCGCGGACAGCGAGCACAAGAATCGTGACCGCGATCACGGCCGGCACGGTTGCGAGCCAGAATACCGTCCTCACCGCGTTGGCGAACCATACCATGAGCCCCATCGCGAGCAGCGGCCCAACAAAAGCGCCGACGGTATCGAGCGCCTGCCGCAAGCCAAACGCCGCCCCGCGTTGTTCCGGCGGTGTGAGATCGGCGACCAGCGCATCGCGCGGCGCGCCGCGAATACCTTTGCCGATCCGGTCAATAAAACGCGCGGCGAACACCGTCACGACGCTGTCCGCCAATGGAAACAAAGGTTTCGTCAGTGCAGCCATCCCATAGCCCAGCACGGCCAGAGGTTTCCGATGGCCGAGGCGATCTGACCAGATCCCGGAGAAAAGTTTCGTGATCGCGCCGGTGCTTTCGGCGATGCCTTCGATGAATCCCAGCCCCGCCGCGCTGACACCCAGCGTTCCGATGAGAAACAGGGGCAGCAATCCGTGGATCATTTCCGACGAAATATCCATGAACAGGCTGACAAAACCGAGCGCCCACACGCCTCGCGGAAGTCGGCTCAGCTTTGCCGCGACGGGCGCTTTGATGTGGTCGCGATTCATGATTCAGCTGCGGTTCGTTGTCCCCGATCCACACGTAGCATCGAAAATATGCGTTCGCCCGGGGCATTTGGTGGGGGCAACGTCTTCCAGGAAACTTCGGTCGCTTTCGGGACCAGCAAAAGATTCAGTGTGGCCTTCATCGTTATTCCCTCTCCTCCGGCAAGGGCTTTTCAAACCGGCCATACCGCAGCGCCAGTGTTGGCAGGACGAGCAGGTTTAGTGCGGTTGATGTGACCAAGCCGCCGAGAATCACGATAGCCATCGGTCCCTCGATTTCCTTGCCGGCCTCCTCACTGCCTAGCGCAATCGGCAACAAACCCAGCGCGACGACGAGCGCCGTCATGAGAATCGGCAGCAGTCGCTCGACGGCACCCCGAAAGGCGGTCTCTGGCCCCCACGTCATCCCTTCTTCAACGACGAGCGTTTCGTAATGGGAAATCATCAGAATCGAATTCCGCGTGCTGATGCCGAAAAGGGAAATGAAACCCACTAGCGACCCGATGGACAATGACCCGCCGGTCAGGGCTGCGATCAGCACGCCTCCCGCCAAGGCAAACGGCAGATTCGCAAGCACCAGGAGCATGTTGCGCGCATTCGCAAAGACAATCGACAGCAGGAGGACGATGATCACCGCCGCAACGCCGGAATGGAACAGCAGTTCGCGACGGGCGGTTGATTGCGCTTCGGCCGCGCCTCCGAATACGAGTGAAATATCTGCCGGCAAGACGACCTCTGAGCGAATCTTGGCCTTCATTTCCTTGGCGAAGGACGCGACATCGCGACCCTCCACGTTGCATGTCACCTGTCGCTGGCGAAATGTCCCTTGGTGGACAATCACGTAGCGTCCTGACGTGTTCGTGATCGTTGCCAGTTCGCGCAGCGGCAGCCGCGTGCCCGTCGCATTGCGCACCGCGAGGGCACCGATCATCTCCGGCTCCCTCCGACTGGCCGGGTCGAGGATCACGGCGACCTCAAACACGCGATTGTTCTCATAGGTTTGCGCCACGACCGCGCCTTGGTAGGCGGTCTGAATCGTTTCGAGGACATCCACCGGCTCGAATCCGAATTGCCGCATGCGATCCGCTCGCAGACTGATTGTGAGTTCGGGCGAACCCGCTTCCGTGGGCAGCAGCACCTCGGAGGCCCCTTGCACCGATGCCACGACGCGGCGCACCTCTTCCGCTTTTTGGTCGAGGACACCCAGATCGTTGCCGAGCAGGTTGACCACCACCTCGCCACGCCCGCCAGTGAGGATTTCCTCGATGCGTTCTTCCAGAAAGGGCGTGATAGCGAAACTGATGCCGGGGAAGCTCGCCAGCGTGGTCCGGAGTTCTTCTTTTACCACTTCTTCCTCGTCGCCGGCCAGCGGCTTCAGTTGAACGTGAAATTCGCTGAATTCCGGCCCGGCGGTATCTTCGCCCTGTTCCGCCCGTCCCACTTGTTGCGCGACGGATAGAACGTGCGGGTTTTTGAGCAGTTCCTTCGTGATAGCGGTGCCGATCTTCAACGACGCAAGGGTGGATCCGCCCGGCGCCGTGGTCATCCGGATGACGTAGTGCCCTTCCTTGAACTCGGGCAGGAATTCACCGCCGAGAAACGGGACCGCAGCTATAGCGGCCACGCACACGACGATGGTCGCGGCGATAACCGTCTTCGGCCAGCGCGAGACGACTTCAAGAGCGCGGCGATGCTGACGTTGCAGCCATTTGATATAGCGCGGCTCCTTCACCTGCGCTTTCGACAGCAAGAGATGACAGAGAGCCGGAGTCAGTGTGATGGCGACCACCAGCGAAGCGAGTGTCGCGAGAATGAAAGCGACCGCCAAAGGCGAGAACAGGCGGCCATTGACCCCGGACATCATCAGCACCGGCCAGAAAACCGCCGCGACGACAAACGTTGCATATACAATCGGACTTCTCACCTCGAGCGTGGCAGCCAGCGTCACCGCCAGGGCTGAGCGCGGCTTTTCTCGCGTTCGATTTTCCCGCAGCCGCCGCCAGACGTTCTCCAGTCCGATGATCGCGTCATCGACGACGACGCCAATCGAGATCGCAAAACCGCCCAGTGTAATCGTGTTGATCGACGCCCCGAAGTGTTCGAGCACCACCACTGCCGCGAGCAGCGACAGGGGGATGGTGACAATCGCGATGAGGGCGCTCCGCAGATTGGCGAGGAAGAAGAACAGGACCGCGATGACCAGCACTCCGCCGATGATCAGGGATTTGTTAATATTGCGGATCGAGTCCTCGATAAAGTTAGCCGGCCGGAACAACGACGGCTGATAGGTGATCTTTTCCGCGGCGAAGACGGGCTTCAATTCTTCGAGTGCCGCTTCGATGGCTTGCGTGACTTCGAGGGTGTTCGCCCCGAACTGGCCATGCACGAGCATCACGATGCCCGGTCGGCCCATAACCTGCGCGTCGCCGAGTTTCGGCTCCGGCCCGTCCGCCACTGTCGCCACATCTTTCAACCGCACGCTGGCGCCGCCGTGGTAGGCCAGCACGGCTTCGCCCAAGGCGTCGGG
>JAYVZM010000454.1:0-2920 GCA_043783345.1 Verrucomicrobiota bacterium | reverse complement strand
AGAAGCGCCCGCTTTACGACCGCGGCTACATCGACATGAACGACCACGGGGCGTTCATCGTCCACGAGGACGTTAACTACCGTTTCTATCCCGAGGATCCGTATCTGCCGGAGATTTTCGTCCGCCATTTCGGCCTCAAGCGCGGCCATCAGGTCGAGGTGCAGCTGCAATCGCCGCAGGGCAGCGACCGCTGCCCGGCCGTCGTCGCCATCCGCAAGGTCATGGGCGGCAAGCCGGCCGAGATTTCCAAGATCCAGGCCTTCGAGGAGCTCACGCCGTATTATCCGCTCAAGCGCATCATCCTCGAGCAGCCGGGCCAGAAGGATGTCTCGATGCGCATGGTGGACATCGTCACGCCCGTCGGCTTCGGCCAGCGCGGGCTCATCGTCGCTCCGCCGCGCACCGGCAAGACCATCCTGATGCAGAACATGGCCAACTCGATCGCGGCCAACTCGCCCGAGGCCAAGCTCCTCATCCTCCTCGTCGACGAGCGCCCCGAGGAAGTCACCGACTTCAAGCGCCACTGCAAGGGCGAGGTGGTCAGCTCCACCTTCGACGAGACGCCGGAAAGCCACGTGCATTGCGCCGAGATGGTCATCGAAAAGGCCCGCCGGCTCGTCGAGCACGGCGAGCACGTCGTCATCCTCCTCGATTCCATCACCCGCCTGGCCCGCGCCTACAACGCGCTGGCGTCGAACAGCGGCAAGATCATGTCCGGCGGCCTCGAGTCCAACGCGCTGCAGAAGCCCAAGCGCTTCTTCGGCTCCGCCCGCAACATCGAGGGCGCCGGCAGCCTCACCATCCTCGGCACCGCGCTGGTCGACACCGGGAGCCGCATGGACGAGATCATCTTCGAGGAATTCAAGGGCACCGGCAACATGGAGCTCCACCTCGACCGCGACCTGGTCAACAAGCGCATCTTCCCCGCGATCAACATCGACAAGAGCGGCACCCGCAAGGAGGAGCTCATCTACCATCCCGACGAACTCCTGCGCGTCTACGCGCTCCGCCGGGCCATGCAGGGCGTGCCCGCCGCCGATTCGCTGGACATGCTGATCCAGCGCCTGAAGAAGACCAAGACCAACGCGGAATTCCTCATGAGTCTCAACCGCTGACCCCGCGGCCGGGGGTTTGGCTCGATCCGTGACCAAAGCCGACGACCAACTCACCGCTCCTGCCCCGGACCGGTCCCACGCCGCAAGCGGCCTGGCGATCGAGCTCGGAATGCCCTTGGTCACCCTGGCGTCGCGCGCCATCCCGGGGGATGTCCTCGCGACGCTGCCGCACTCCTTTGTGCAGGAACACACCGTCATGCCGTATGCCCGCGAGGGCGGCATGCTGCGCGTGGCGCTCGCCGATCCACTCGCGGTCGACGTCATCGACAGCCTCGGTTATGTGGCCGGCGAACCGGTCCAGCCCGCGCTCGCCTCCATGGCTGACCTCCGCCAGGCCATCGCCCGCTGCTATGGCACGGAGACGGACGATCTGGTCGGGAATGCAACCACGGTGCCGGGCCAAGATCCCGCCATGGCGGCGGACGGCCCGGCCGGGCAGGCGAGTGACGGCGACGCGCCCATCATCGGGCTGGTCCAGTCCATCATCGCCGAGGCCGTGCGGCGCCGCGCGTCCGACATCCATATGGAGCCGCTTGAGCGGCGTTTTCGCGTGCGTTACCGCATCGACGGGGTGCTCCTCGAAGTCGACGCCCCGCCGCGGCAACTCCAGCCGTCCATCATTTCGCGGCTGAAAATCATGGCGAACATCAGCATCGCCGAAAAGCGGGTGCCTCAGGACGGCCGTCTCCAGATCGCGGCCGGCGGTCGCACGCTGGATTTGCGCGTGTCATCCCTGCCCACGGCGCACGGCGAGAGCATCGTCATGCGCCTCCTCGACCCGGAGGGCCTGAAGCTCGGGATGCCGGAGCTGGGTTTCCAGCCGGACGATCAGCAACTGTTCGAGCGCCAGATCGCCTCGCCCGATGGCATCATGCTGGTCACCGGCCCGACCGGCTCGGGCAAGACCACGACGCTTTACGCCGCGCTGCATCACCTCAACCAGTCCGACCGCAAGATCATCACGGTCGAGGAGCCGGTCGAATACCAGCTCTCCGGCATCAACCAGGTGCCGGTCAACGCCAGCATTGGCATGACCTTTGCCGCTGCCTTGCGCGCCATGCTGCGGCAGGCGCCCAACATCGTGATGATCGGCGAAATTCGCGATCTTGAGACCGCGGAGATCGCGCTCAACGCCTCGCTGACCGGCCACCTGGTTTTCAGCACGCTGCACACCAACGACGCGCCCTCCGCCGTCACGCGCCTCATCGACATCGGCGCCAAGCCCTTTCTCGTGGCCGCCGCGCTCCGCTCGGTCATGGCCCAGCGGCTGGTGCGGCGGATCTGCCCGCACTGCCGCCGCTCCTACTCGCCCGCGGTGCGCGAACTGCACGCGCTCGGGCTGCAGCCTGGCCAGGTGGCGGGCGCGGCTTTCGCGCATGGGGCCGGCTGCGCGGCCTGCCACGGCACCGGCTACCACGGCCGGATGGGACTCTTTGAAATTTTTCTCATCCGCGACGAGATTCGCGGCCTGATTTACGACAATGTTACCGCCGTCCGCTTGCGCCAGCAGGCGCGGCGGGATGGCATGCGCACCATGAGAGATGACGGTATCCGCAAAGTTCTCGCCGGCCTGACCACAATCGATGAGGTTGCATCCGTGACTGTCGGCGACCAGCTTTGATTCACCCCCCTTTAACCCACCCATCGCATGAGCTACGACATGAATGATCTCCTGGACCTGGTCGTGGACCAGAAGGCTTCCGACCTTCACCTGGAGGTCGGCGTGCCGCCCTGCCTCCGCCTGCGCGGCAGCATGACGCCCATCGACGGTCCTGAGCTGCGCCCCGAGGACACCGAGGCGCTCA
>JAYVZM010000453.1:0-7568 GCA_043783345.1 Verrucomicrobiota bacterium | reverse complement strand
GACGTAGTCGGTGGCGTCGGAGTTGACGCAATACCCGGCGAGTTCGCCGTAGATCTTCGCGCCGCGAGCGACGGCATCTTCCAGCCGTTCGAGCGTGTAGATGCAGCCGCCCTCGGAAATGACGATGCCGTTGCGCGCCTTGTCGAAGGGCCGGCTGGCCTTCGTCGGGTCCGCGTGCGCCGCGAGGGCGTTCTGGCTCTTGAAGCCGGCGAAGATTCCGAAGGTCTGCGGGCTCTCGCTCACGCCGCCGCCGAGGGCGAAATCAACCTCGCCGAGCCGCAGCATCTGCGCCGCGTGGATCAGGCCCATGTTGCCGGCGGCGCAGGCGGCGCCGATCGTGTAGGCCGGCCCGGTGATGCCGAGGTTCATCGACACCTCGCCCGCGGGATTGTTGGCCACCGTGCGGGGGTTGTGGTGGTGCGTCCAGAACTTCGTGTCGTATTTGAACTGGGAGATGTTGAAAACCTCGTTCTCCGTCTCGACGTTGCCATGCTCCGTGATGCCGAGATAGATCCCGATCCGGCTCTTGTCGCGCGCCGCGAAGTTCACGCCGCTGTCCGCCAGGGCCTCGCGCGCGCAATAGATGCTGATGCCCCCCACTCGCGTGCCGATCCGGACATCCTTTTTCTTCTGATACTTCAACGGGTCGAACGTGCACATGCCCGCCGGATGCCGGCCCATGTAACGCACGTCGACCATCGTGATGCCCGACACGCCGTTCAGCAGGTTGCGCCGGAACTCCGCGAGCGTGTTGCCATTCGGGGCGGTGAGCCCGAGGCCCGTGATGACGATGCGGCTTTGCTTCATGCGTGTTTTCCGAACGGAGCAGATTTGCCTAGCCATCGGAAATCGAAACGCAATACAAGTCTGGGACATGAAAGTGCTCGTCGCCGGCGGAGCCGGTTACATCGGGAGTCATTGCGTTCGTCAACTGCTGGCGGCGGGTCACGAACCCGTCGTCCTCGACAATTTCGCCTACGGCCACCGCACGGCGGTGCCGGCCGGGGTGAAGCTCCACGCGGCCGGCCTCGCCGACGTCGCGGCGCTCGACCGGATCTTCGAGGCGGAGCACATCGACCTCGTCATGCATTTCGCCGCCTTTTGTTACGTCGGCGAATCAGTGAAGACGCCGCTGAAATACTACCTGAACAACGTCGCGGCCACCTATACGCTGCTCGACGCCATGCAGCGCCACGGCGTGAAGCAATTCGTCTTCTCCTCCACGTGCGCGACCTACGGCGCGCCGGCCCGCCTGCCGCTCGTGGAGGGCATGCCGCAGGCGCCCATCAATCCCTACGGCCAGACCAAGCTCGACGTGGAGAACGCCTTGAAGGCCCTCGCGCACGGCCAGGGCCTGAGTTTCGCCGCCTTCCGCTACTTCAATGCCGCCGGCGCCGCCGAGGATGGCAGCATCGGCGAGGACCACGATCCCGAAACCCACCTCATCCCGCTCGCCATCGGCGCCGCGCAGGGCAACCGACCGGCGCTGCAGGTTTTCGGCACCGACTACCCGACACCCGACGGCACGTGCCTGCGCGACTATGTCCACGTGGACGACCTCAGCCGGGCGCACATCGCCGTCTTCGACAAACTCGCCCAACCGGGCACCGCCCTCTTCTACAACCTCGGCACCGGCACGCCGACCTCGGTCCTCGAAGTCATCACGGCCGTCGGGAAGGTTACCGGCCTCAAGGTCCCGGTGAACTACTCCGCGCGCCGTGAGGGCGATCCGCCGGCGCTCTACGCCAATTCCGCCAAGGTGCAGGCCGAACTCGGCTGGAAGCCGAAGTTCCTGTCGATCGAGCCGATCGTCGAGACGGCCTGGCGCTGGCATGCCAAGAAGCCGAAGGGTTACGGGGACCGGTGATCTGCTTGGGAGCAACAAGGCGGGACTGGTCCCGCCTCCAAGCACGCCTACTTCTTTTTCGCCGCCGGCTTCTTCGGCTTGGCCACGGCTGACTCCGTCTCAGCGACCTGGGCAGTCTGAGCGGCCGCGCTGCGCGCCTCCAGTGCATCCTGCACGACCGTCAGCATGTCGTCGGGATGCGTGACCTTGAGCTGCGCATAAAGCTGGTCGAACAGCGCCTCGAGACCCGCTGGTTTGGCTTCCAGCGCCGTGCTCACCCGGACTTCCTCGGGCAGATCCTTGGGCAGGATCGCGTCGCCCTGCGCGATGACGGCGCTGCGGTAAACCATGTTCTCGAGCTCGCGCACGTTGCCGGGCCAGTTGTGCCGGCAGAGGATGGCGAGCGCCTCGGGCGAGACCTTGCGGGCCTTCGTCTTCTTGCCCTTGGCGAGATTTTGCAGGAAGAAGTCGACGATCTGCGGCACGTCCTCCACCCGCTCGCGCAAGGGCGGCAGCCGCAGCCGCACGACATTCAGCCGGTAATAGAGGTCCTCGCGGAATTCCTTGTCCTTCACCAGCGCCTCGAGGTCCTTGTTGGTCGCTGCGATGACGCGCACGTTCACCTTCAGGGTCTCCGAACTGCCGACGCGCTGGATTTCGCCCTCCTGCAGCACGCGCAGGATCTTCGTCTGGGTGGCGGGGGTCATGTCGCCGATCTCGTCGAGGAAGATAGTGCCGCCGTCGCAGACCTCGAACTTGCCGAGCCGCTGAGCCGTGGCGCCGGTAAACGCGCCGCGCTCGTGGCCAAAAAGCTCGCTCTCGATTAGGTTCTCCGGGATCGCCGAACAGTTGACCGCGACGAACGGCTTGCCGCTGCGGTGGCTGTGCCGGTGGATGCTGCGCGCGACGAGTTCCTTGCCCGTGCCACTTTCCCCGGTGATCATCACCGTCACGTCGCTGGTTGCGACCTGGCCGATGACCTTGAAGACCTGCTGCATCGGTCCGGACGCGCCAACGATGCCCTCCTTGTGATCCTCGGAATTGATGACCGGCACCACGCCGCCGGCGGAGCGGATGTCCGCCTGCGTGCTCAGTGCGCTTTCGACCAGCGCGATCACCTTGGCGGGGTCGAAGGGCTTCACGACGTAGTCGAACGCCCCGAATTTCATCGCCTCGATCGCCGTCTGCGCCGTGCCGTAGGCCGTCATCAGGATGACGAGCTGCTTCGGATTCGCCGAGCGGATGTGCTGCAAAGTCTCGAGGCCGGTCATGCCGGTCATGCGGTTGTCGAGCAGCACGACGTCGGGCGGCTGGCGCTTCACCGCGGCCACGCCCTCTTCCCCGCTGGCCGCCTCCTGCACCTTGTAATGCTGCGACGAAAGCACCCGGTTGAGCGAATAGCGCACCTCCGTGTCGTCGTCGACGACCAGAATATGCGGAACTGGGACGGCCTCGGGCATGGCTCAGTGGTGGTGGAAAATGATTAGCGCTTTGGGCAAAGCTCGTTCTACTTAGCCTCCATGCTCGGGTGGTCAATTAACTTGTTTCGGATCTTCGGCATCCAGCTCGCGGTTCACGCGAGCTTCTTTCTGTTGCTCGCCTATGCCGGCTACGAAGGCTGGGCCGACGGCGGCCTGCCCGGCCTGCTCTGGAGTCTCGGTTTGATCACGCTCTTTTTCGTCTGCGTCATACTGCACGAGCTCGGGCATTCGCTCACGGCGCAGCGCTATGGGGTGCGGGTGTCGCGCATCCTGCTGCTGCCGATTGGCGGCATGGCGGAGTTCGACCGCATCCCCCGCAATCCGGTGCAGGAACTGCTCATCACCGTGGCCGGTCCGGCGGTCAATTTTGTCCTCGCGGCGCTGTTGTTCGCCCTGGCCTGGCGCGGGCTGGTCAACGTCGGGGAAGCGCCCGTCCACTCGTTCGCCAGTCTGCTCGACACGCTCTGGTTCTGGAACCTGGTCATGGGCGCCTTCAATCTCCTCCCGGTCTTCCCGATGGACGGCGGGCGCATCCTCCGCGCGTTGCTGGCGTTCAAAATGCCCTATCTTCGGGCGACGTATTGGGCCGCGCTGGTCAGCAAGATCCTCGCTCCGCTTTTTGCCTGCATCGCCTTTTTTGTCCTGGATTGGAAAATGGTGGGCGTGCTCTTCCTCTTCATCCTGTTCGTTGGCGACGCCGAATACAAACAGGCGCTCCGCCGCGACCAGGAGGAGCGCTACTGGGCCGAGCTGGCCCGGCAGGCGACGGCGACCGGCCCTGCCCCCGCCGACGAGGAGCCTCCCTTCCTCCGGCACGGGCCCAACTGAATACTCGAGCTGTGCCGCGGCCTATGGAGCTGGCCTGCCAGCCGTAGCCTCAATCGTCTGCGGCCATGAAATGCCGTCCTGCGCTGAAGCTTCGGACGGCAACCTTCGCCTTCGTTTCATTGCGGCGAAGGCTGGTGGACCCTAGCGGGTTCGAACCGCTGACCTCCTCAATGCCATTGAGGCGCTCTACCAACTGAGCTAAGAGCCCGTAACCCAACCTCCGAGGGGCCTAAAAGTAAGTATTGGCGGGTGAAGGCAAGGACTTTTTATCCGCCATCCCGAGAGGTAAAAGATAATCTCGGCAACCTGTTTGTTCCCAGCCTGCTCAGTTCTCGTCCTTCATCCTGAAGGTGACCGTCCAGACGTCCGCCTTGCCGTTGGGAGTCGGCCCGATGGATTTCACCCGCCGGAAGGCTTCGATCACCGATTGGTCAAAGGCCCGGTCGCCGGACGATTTCGAAATTCGCGGATAGAGGATCGCCCCGCTGGCCGTGATATCAAACGTCACCTTGGCCTCGAGCGTATCGCTGACGCCGGGCGGCGGCTCGTGGGCCTCCTTCAGCGCATTCAACAGGAAGGAAATGTAGGTATTGAGCTCGCTCTGTTCCTCGCGGGTCAGGGCCTTGCCGCCGCCGCCGCCTCGCGTGTTGGCTGTCGAACCACCGCGCACGCCGTTGGCGATACCCTGGGCGTCGATGCGCGGCACTTTGCCGGCTCGCGGCGTCGGCGGCGTGGTCGACGGTTTCGGTATGGGGTTCTTTTTTAGGTAATCCTTGTAGGACACCCGCGCAGCCTTTTTCAGGGATTTGCTCAGCGTAGTGTCAGGCTTGGGGGCGACCGTCTTGGCCGGTTCACTCGCGGGCGGCTCCGCCACGGGGGGCGCCGCTTCCTGCACCGGCGGCTCCTCCGGCGGCAGATCCACCGTGGGCACTTCCAGCTTCACCGGCGCGGTGGAATTGCCCAGCGCGGGCGCGACCAGCTCGTCGGGCGCCGTGGGCGGTCCGGCCACCAGCTCGAAGATCACCGGCGCCTTCTCCTGCTGCCGTGCGACATAGAGGGTCGACAACAGGATCACCGCGGCGACAAATGCGTGCAGCGTCAGCGAGACGAAAATCGAATTGGGCGAGTTCGCGTGCATCGCGTCACTTGGTCGCGGTGTCGAAGGTGATTTTCGTCAGGTTGTGCTTCTTGATCTCGTCCATCACCCGCACCACCTGCTGCCACTGCAACGTGAGATCCGCGCGGATGCGGATGACCGGCTGCTTGGGCTTGGCGGCCAGCGCACCGAGGTTGCTGGAGAGCTCGGTGAAACTCACCTGCCGGGAGCCGAAATAGAAATTGCCCGCGCGGTCGATCGAGACGGCCTGGAACTCCGTGTCGGACGGCGCGGGCGACTGCGTCCGCTTGCCCTCCACCGGCAGGTTCACCGGGATCGTCTGCTCCGACTGGATGAGCGGCGTCGAAATCATGAAGATGATCAGCAGGGTGAAGCCCAGATCCACCATGTTGGTGATGTTGAGCTCCGCGACGGGATGCAGGTGCCGGGGCCGGCGGAAGATTCTCGCCATGGTCGTGCCTTATTTGGCCTCCAGCTCGATGCGGTCCGCGAGGTTGCTCGCGTAGTTTTCCAGCTCGGTGATCATGACCTTCACGTGGCCGAGCAGGATGTTGTAGCCGAAGACCGACGGGATCGCGACGATCAGGCCCGAGATCGTGGTCAGCAGCGCCGCCGACACGCCCGGCGCCAGCGTCTGGATGCTGGCGCTCTGCATGACCGACACGGCGCTGAACGCCTCCATGATGCCCCACACCGTGCCGAACAGGCCCATGAACGGCGCGCCGGAGACGAGCGACGCGAGGATGATCATGCTCGATTCATAACGCAGCGACTGACGGGCCAGGGCGCGCTGGATGGCATTCTCGGCGTGCTCGAGGCGCGAGCGCATCTGGTCGTCGCCCTTCTCCTTACCGATGGCGGCGGCGCGCCAGTAGCCCTCGAGGGCGTCGGCCAGCAGGTCGGCGTAGGGAATGTCGCGGCGATTGCGGAGGTTCTCCGGCAGCTCGAGGACGTGGGCCTCCTGGGCGAGCTTGCGCTCGAAGAGGAGGTTCAGCTGCCGCATCTTCTTCAGGTCGGAATATTTCCCGATCATCACCGCCCAGGCGAAGATGCTGAAAACCGCGAGGAGCGCGATGACGGCCTGGCCCACCGGGTCGGTGGTGAGGAAGACGTGCCAGACATTGATGGTGGAGGCGGCGAACAGGGAGGGAAAGAGGCTGGGCATGTGGCTGGAGTGTTGAAGCGTTTGCGCGGAGCAATCAATGGAAATTCCCGCGACCGGCGCGGATGAATCTGATTGCGCGCGGGCCGCGGTCTTGGTTCGTTGGATTCCCTCTCTTTCCCGATGCCCACGAAATCCAAGCCCGCCGGCAAGCTCATCTCCTTCGAAGGTTCCGAAGGCAGCGGCAAGTCCACCCAGATCACCCGCCTCGCCGACCAGCTCCAAAAAAGCGGCCGCGAGGTCGTCGCCACCCGCGAGCCCGGCGGCACCGAGATCGGCGAACAGATCCGGAGCATCATCGTCCACAATTCCAAGGGCGACGAGATGTGCCCGGAGACCGAGCTCCTGCTCTTCACCGCCGCCCGCGCCCAGGTGGTGCGCGAGGTCATCGCCCCCGCCTTGCTCCGCGGCGCCGTGGTGCTCAGCGACCGCTACCTCGACTCCTCCACCGTCTACCAGGGCATCGCCCGCAACCTCGCCCCCGGTCCAGTCAACGAGATCAACCGCTTCGCCGTCGGCACCGTCATGCCCGACCTCACCATCGTCATCGACGTGCCCACCGAGGTCAGCCTGGCCCGCATCCGCCAGCGCGCCTCCGACCTCCCTGACCGCATGGAGCGGCAGAACATTTCCTTCTACACCAAGGTCCGCGAGGGCTACCTCCTCCTGGCCAAGCAATGGCCGGACCGCGTCGTCGTGGTCGACGGCACGCTGTCGCCCGACGCCCTCGACAAGAAAATCTGGACCGAGGTGCAAAAGCGCCTGGGATGAATTCCATGAGGCGTGTCATTCTGAACGCAGTGATGGATCCATGCATTATTGTAGGGCGGGGTCGCGACGAGTGCGAATGCCACGGCGGCCGCACCCCGCCGTGGCGGCATCAACGATGCGGCCTTACAGTCCTCCGTCCTCCGTCCTCCGTGCTCTGATGTCTGCCGCTCCCCTCCCCTGGCCCGCCGCCCTCGACGGCACGCCGACCGTCGCCGTCATCGAGCGCGCCCTCGAACGCCGCCGGCTGGCCCACAGCCTCCTGCTGCACGGCGAAAATCTCGGCACGCTCGCCACCGTCGCCCACGCCATCGCCGACCGGCTCTTGAATGACCCGCGGCAGCCCAGCCAGTATTTCCCGCCGAA
>JAYVZM010000452.1:0-2931 GCA_043783345.1 Verrucomicrobiota bacterium | reverse complement strand
GCCGATCTTGGTGAGGCCGTCGCGGAAGAAACGCGTGTTGTCCTCGAGTTTGTCGCGCAGCGCGGTGGAGCGCGTGAGCATTTCGAGGCACTTGATCGACGCGGCGGCGACGGCGGGCGCGATGGTGTTGGAGAACAGGTAGGGACGCGACCGCTGGCGCAACAGGTCGATGATCTCCTTGCGTCCGCTGGTGTAACCGCCGCTGGCGCCGCCGAGCGCCTTGCCCAGCGTGCCGGTGAACACGTCGACCCGGTCCATGACGCCGCAATGCTCGTGCGTGCCGCGGCCGGTCTTCCCCATGAAACCGACGGCATGGCTGTCATCGACCATGACGAGTGCGCGGTATTGGTCGGCGAGGTCGCAGATGCCCTTCAAGTTGGCGACGTAGCCGTCCATCGAGAACACCCCGTCGGTGGCGATGAGCTTGAAGCGGGCCTGCGCGACGTCGGCTTCCTTTAGCTTCGCCTCGAGGTCCTCGAGATTGTTGTTTTTATAGCGGTAGCGCTGCGCCTTGCAGAGCCGCACGCCGTCGATAATGGACGCGTGGTTCAGCTCATCCGAAATGACCGCGTCCTCCGCGCCGAGCAGCGTCTCGAACAACCCGCCGTTGGCGTCGAAGCAGGACGAATAGAGAATGGTGTCCTCCGTGCCGAGGAGCCGGGAGATCGCCGCCTCGAGGTCCTTGTGGATCTGCTGCGTGCCGCAGATGAATCGCACCGAGGCCAGCCCGTAACCCCAGCGGTCGAGCGACGCGCGCGCGGCGGCGATCAACTCGGGATTGTCTGCCAGCCCGAGATAATTGTTGGCGCACAGGTTCAGCACCTTTTGCCCCGATGCGACGGCGATGTGCGCCGTCTGGTGCGTGATGAGGATGCGCTCGCGCTTGAAGAGCCCGGCGGCCTCGATCTCTCCGAGGGTTTTGCGCAGATGGTCGGTAAAGGTGGAATTCATTTTTTGAACCACAGAGATACAAAGGCACGAAGGATTCCGCCCGGTCTGCTCTGTGTCTCCGTGTCTTTGTGGTGAAATATCATTCCCAATTCAGGATGATCTTGCCCGACTTGCCGGCGCCCATCAACTCGAAGCCTTCCTGGAATTGCGCGACGGGGAAGTGGTGGGTGATGACCGGCGTGATGTCGAGGCCGCCTTGCACCAGCGCGGTCATCTTATACCAGGTCTCGAACATCTCGCGGCCATAAATGCCTTTCAAGTGAAGCATCTTGAAGACGATCTTGTTCCAATCGACCCTGGCCTCGGCGGCGTGGACGCCGAGCAGCGCGATGCGGCCGCCCATGATCATGTTGTCGATCATTTCGTTCAGCGCCACGGCGCTGCCCGACATCTCGAGGCCGACATCGAAGCCCTCGGTCATGCCCAGTTCCTGGTGCCAGACCTGGGTGAGGCTCTCCTTCGCGGTGTTGATGGCGCGGGTGGGCCCGAGTTTTCGCGCCAGTTCGAGCCGGCCGTCGTTGACGTCGGTGATGACCACCTTGCGGGCGCCGGCGTGCTTGGCCACGGCGATCGCCATGCAACCGATGGGGCCCGCGCCCGTGATGAGCACGTCCTCGCCGATCAAGTCGAAGGACAGCGCCGTGTGCACCGCGTTGCCGAGCGGATCGAAGCAGGACACCACGTCGAGCGACATGCCGGCCGGGACGCGCCAGACATTGCTGGCCGGCACGGAAACGTAGTCGGCGAACGCTCCGTCGCGGTTCACGCCGATGCCGACGGTGTTGGGGCACAGGTGGCGGCGGCCCGCCAGGCAGTTGCGGCAATGCCCGCAAACGATGTGGCCCTCGCCGGTGACGAGCTGGCCGCGGGTGAAACCGGTGACGCCCGCGCCGACCTCCTCGACGGTGCCGACGTATTCGTGGCCGATGACGAGGGGCGGCTTGATCGTGCGCTGGGCCCAGGGGTCCCATTTGTTGATGTGCACATCGGTGCCGCAGATGGAGGTCTTCTTGATCTTGATCAGCACATCGTTGACGCCGGGCTCGGGCACGGGGACTTCGGTCATGATGAGCCCCGGGCCGGCAGTGGGTTTGACGATGGCGCGCATTTTGACGGGCATGGAGTGAGGGGTTGCTCCCCAGTCTAGTCGCCCACTTTGGGGAAACAACCTCGAAGGCATACGCCGTTCGGGTTATTTGCCTGAAAATCCGGCGGAGCGCGGAGTTTTCAGGACAAACACCGGGCGACCAGCAGGCCGCAACGGTGCTCTACGCGGCAGGGCGCGTGCGGTCACGCCATTATCCAGCGAACGCCACAGATACCAGCTCGCGACCGAACGATACGGCTGCCAGCGACGCGTGTGCTTCAGGATGGCCTCGGGAGCCGGGTCTTGGCGTTTGTTGTAGAGTTTTTTGAAGCCAAGCCGGATCGCGAAATCACCCGTGGGCATCACATCGGGCCGGCCGAGATGGAAAATCAGCAGCATGTGCACGGTCCACGGCCCGATGCCGCGCACCGCGGTCAGCCGCGCCACCAGTTCGTCGTCCCCGAGTTCGTGGGCCTCGCGCAAGGACGGCACGGTGCCCGCGAGGCATTTGGCGGCGAGATCGCGAACCGCGAGGAGCTTGTTGCGGGACAGGCCGGCTCCGCGCAGCGCCGCGTCGGTCGCCCGGGTCAGGGCCGCGGGCGTCGGGCCGCCGTGGCGGTCCAGCTCGAGCAGCACGCGCCCGTGGATGGTCGCCGCCGCCTTGCCGTGCAATTGCTGGTAGACGATGGAGCGCAGCATCGCTTCGAACAGGCTGTCCGCGGGCTGCAACTCCAGCGCGAAGGGCCCGACGCGGTCGATCAACGCGGCGAGTCTCTTGTCACTCGAGCGGAGATGGGCGAGGGCGGCGGCAGGATCGAAATTGAGTTTGGGTTTCATGAGCTGTAGGAGCGGCTTTATGCCGCGATGGGAAGACCTTGATCGCGGCATAAAGC
>JAYVZM010000451.1:0-7595 GCA_043783345.1 Verrucomicrobiota bacterium | reverse complement strand
AGGTAGCCCACGCCCTGCGTTTGCAGATCGGCCGTCGACGCCGGTCCAAGCACTTCGGCGTCGACCAAAGTGGCGTCATCGGCCAGCGCACCCACCCGCGCGCTGACCGGAGCATCCGCCAGCCGGTCGCCGGCCAGCAGGTCGACGCGGCCCAAGGCCGCCCGGCCTTCGCCGAGCGACCGGAGCAGACCGGGCAGGCCGGCACTGTTGGCGAACGCCGCGCCCCATCCCGCGACGAGACGGGCCCGCGCGGAATCAAGGGCACTGCGATCGCGTTGAGCGGCGGCTTCGGCGGTTTCCACGGCCTGCGCGGAGGCATTTTCCCCCTGCTCATGCAGTGCCTTCGCGCGGACATATTCTTTTTCCGAAGCCGAGAGCGTGGCCCGGGCAGCTGTCAATTCCGCCGCGAGGGTCAGCAGCGGAGCGGAGTCGAGCACCCGGCCATAGGCCATCACCTCAGGGACAAGATGGACCGACTCGGGCGCGGCCACCGTCAGGCCGGCCAGGGCCAGCTGCGCTTTCGAGAGATGCACGCCGGGGCCGGCTTTCCTTTCGCCCGGCGTGGCGTCGCCGGAGATTTCCGGTCCGGCTGTTACGGGGTGACGCAGCAGCAGCCAGGCCGTCCCGCCGCCGAGGGCGAGACCGGCCACCAAACCAAGGATGATTTTTTTCATGGCGAAACAGGTAAAGGAGGGACGGGGCCGGACGGCGCCAGTTCGGCCAGTTGGGTGAAGGGAACTTGCAGCGCATCCTCAAGCCGGCCGGCGGCGGCGGCGGCCTGGGCCCGGGCCTCGGCCAAGGCAAGGGCGGTCGCGGCGATCTGCAGCCGGGCAGTCTGGATTTCAAGCTGATCGGCGCCGCCCGCTTTCATCCGCGCTTCCAGCCGCGCCTGCTGTTGCGCCATTTCCTGCTGCAGACGGCGCAGGCTGGCCATCTGCGCCTGCGCGGCCGACAGGGCCGCCGTGGCATCGTCAATTTCCGCAACCGCGCGCGCCTGGGTGCCGAGGAATTGCGCGGCGGCTTCGCGCCGGCGGGCCTCCGCCTCGGCGATCGGGCCTTCGTGGCGATTGAAGAAAGGAAGTTCGAGCGACAAGGAGAGACTCCATTTGTTTTCGCCCTGATCCCACTGATAACCGGGGCCGAGGTGCAGATCGGGATTCCGTTTCGCCACTTCCAGCGCCAGTTCGGCCTGGGTCGCCTCATAGCGGGCGAGCGCCCCGAGCACGTCCGCGCGGGATTGAAGCGACTGGCGGCGCGTCGCGGCGAGCTGGGTGGCCAGCGGAGGGTCAACCGGCATCGGAGCGAGAAACTGCAAATCCGTGAGGGCGGCCCCGGAGACTCCGAGCACCCGGGCGAGATGCTGGCGGACAACCGCCAGCTGTCGTTGCGCGTCCGCCGCGGCGGCCTCGGCCCGGACCAGGGCCAGCCGGGCGGTGGCAACCTCATTCGCGGAGATGGCGCCGGCGTTCAACCGCTGTTCCAACAGGGTCAGGATGCGCCGCTGGACATCCACCTGAACCTGCCAGGCGTCAGCGCGAACTCCCGCGAGCGGGATTTCGAGGAGCGCCTGCCGCAGTTCGCTGCGCACCTGCCACACGGTGGTGAACACCGCCTGCCGGGCGGCTTCGGCCGTGAGCCGCGCGACTTCACCGCGCAACTCGCGTTTGCGGGCGGTCTCGAACAGGAAATCGAGAGTGAGCGCCGGAAACCACGGCGAGACGCCAGCCGCGGCGCTGGTGTTGTAGCCGGGCGTGAGGCTCAACGTGGGATTCGGCCGGGCCCCGGCGCTCTGCACCCCGGCCCGGGCGACGTCCCACTGGGCCCGCGCCACGTCGAGGGTGGGATTATAGTAGAATGCCACCCACGAAAGATTTTCGAAGTCCCAGACCGGGAGCGGCCAGACTGGAAAATCACGGTGGAGATTCGCCACCAGATACCGGCGCAAATCCTCACGGGCCAGCGAACGACCGTCAAAGGCCGCGGCGGTCTGTTCCGCCGCCAGGGGACGCGGCTCGGGCTGGCGGTTGGCACAGCCCGCCCCCGCGCCCAGCACCACGCCGCCGAGCAGCAGCGGAATCACCCGACGGACCGGAGGCCCGGGGAAGGCGGCGGGGAGGGAAAACAAGAGTGACATGAAGGGTTGCAGCAGCAGCAGGTGAAGACCACCAGCCACCAAGACTAATTGGGAGTTGAGAGGTGCCGAGGTAAAAGTCGCCGCCGGCATGGCCGGTCCGAACGGGGCCATTCTAACGAAGGGATGATTATGCCAGCATTACCAGCCGGGATGACATCATGTTCGCATAATACTCGATTTAGTAACCTGGCCCGTCTAGCAGCATCCTGCCACCGGATCCCAGCCTTGGCCATGAATGCCCATCCCTCGAACCTACCTCCCATGAAAAAATATCGTTCTCGGATCAGCGGTCCGCTTCTTCTCGGCCTTATTGTCAGTGCGGGCACGCCGCTTTGCCACGCGGCCGGGTCTTATCATTTGTTGAAGGAAATCGCCATCGGCGGCGAAGGCGGCTGGGACTACCTTTCCGTCGATGCCCCCGCTCACCGGTTGTATGTGACGCACGCCTCCAAGGTCGTGGTGATCGACACCGCCAAGGACGAAGTGCTCGGCGAGATTGCGGATACGCCGGGAGTGCACGGCTTCGTGGCCGCCCCGGAGCTGAACCGCGGCTTCTCCAGCAACGGCCGGGAGAACAAGGCGAGCATCGTCGACCTTAAGACCCGGCGCACGCTGGCCAAGGTTGCCACCGGCCAGAACCCCGACGCGATTCTCTACGAACCCGGCCGGAGCGAGGTCTATACTTTCGATGGCCGCGGCCAGTCGGCCACGGTGTTCGAGGCCGCCACCGGCAAGGTCGTGGCCACGATTCCGGTGGGGGGCAAACCGGAGTTCGCCCAAGCCGATCCGTCAGCCGGACGCGTCTACAACAACATCGAGGACAAGAACGAGGTCATCGCCATCGATACCAAGACCCATCAGATCGTCAGCCGCTGGCCCATCGCCCCAGGCGAGGAGGCCACCGGCATGGCCATCGACCTCGCGCATCACCGGCTCATCCTGGGCTGTGGCAATGAAAAGATGATCATCATGGACAGCACCAGCGGGAAGGTCGTGGCGAGCATCGATGCCGGCAAGGGAATCGACGCCACGTCGTTTGACCCCGGCACCCAGCTGGCGTTCGCCTCCGCCGGGGGCAGCGGCACGGTCACCATCGCGCACGAGGACACCCCGGACAAATTCACCGTGGTGCAGACGCTCGCCACCGAGCGCAGCGCCCGCACCATGACCTTGGATCCGTTGACCCACAAAATCTATCTCGCCTCGGCCCAATTTGAGGCGGCCGCCACCCCGCCGCCCGCGGGCGGCGCCCGTCAGCGCCCGAAAATGATCCCGGGCAGCTTCAAGGTGCTCGTTTACGGCCCGAACTGAACCTTGGCCGGTCCACGATCCGGCCCCTCCGGTCTCGCCCGATGCGCATTCTCCTCGTTGAAGATTCCCCGCGGCTGCAGCGCTCCCTGGGCTTGGCGCTGCGCAAGACCGGTTATGCCGTGGATGTCGCCGGCGATGGGGAACAGGGACTGTGGCTGGCAATCTCGCACGACTACGACGTGCTCGTGCTCGACATCATGCTGCCCAAGCGGGACGGGCTTTCGGTTCTCGCCGAACTCCGGCGCCAGGGCCGGGCCGTGCATGTGCTGCTGCTCACCGCCCGGGACACCGTGCTGGACCGTGTGCAGGGGCTGCAAGCCGGGGCGGATGATTATCTGGTCAAGCCCTTCGCGCTGGAGGAACTGCTGGCCCGGGTGCAGGCGCTGGGCCGGCGCGCTTATGGCACGAAACAACCCCGGCTGACGGTCGGGAACCTGGAGATCGACACGCTCGCCCGCTGCGCGCGCCGGGCCGGCCAGCCGCTGGACCTGACGGCCCGCGAATATCTCCTGCTGGAATATCTCGTCCGCCGCCGCGGCGAAGTGGTTTCGCGCACGGAGATCGAGGCCCATATCTACGACGAGCAGGTGGACCCGATGAGCAACGTCGTGGACTCCGCCGTCTGTAGCCTGCGCAAAAAACTCGGCCCGGCGGGCGAACCGGCGTTGATCCACACCCGCCGCGGCTTGGGCTATGTGCTCGACGAGCCCGCGACCGCCGCCCCCTTTTTGTGATTTCCCTCCGCCGCCTGCTCACGCGCCGCCTGCTCGGCACGACCCTCGGCCTGCTCGGCCTGGGCCTCGCGATCCTGCTGGCCGTGGCCAGCTATGCCATCGTGCACCAGTTCGATCTCGCCTTGCGCACCAAGGCGCTTGCCATCAGCACTGTCGCCGTCGTCACCGCGGATACGGTGCGCGTCGAGTTCACCGACCGTTTTCTGCAGGGTTTCGACGACGAAAATCCCCGCGATTATTTCCAGCTCTGGCTGCCGGACGGAACCACCCTGGCGCGTTCCGAATCGCTCGGCCGGGCCGAGCTGCCTCACCGCGTGGGCCGGATCGATGCGCCGCGTTATTTCCTTTGCACACTGCCCAACGGCCGCCCCGGCCGCGCGCTGGGATTCGTGTTCAAACCCAAGCAGGCGCGCGGCGTCTCCCGGCCGGTCGAGGTGGAACTGGTGGTGGCGAGCGACCGGGAGGATCTCGACGAAACCTTGCTCCAGTTGTTCAGCCTCGCGGCCGGCTGCGGAGTATTGCTCCTCGGCACGACGCTCTGGGTGGTGCCCCGCGTGCTCCGCCGCGGCCTGCAGCCGCTCGACCGGCTCGGCGAGCAGGCCGCGCGCATCGACGCCGGTTCCTTGGCGGCGCGTTTTTCCGTCGGCGACCTGCCGGAGGAACTCCAACCCATCGGCGGCCGGCTCAACGACCTCCTCGCCCGGCTCGAACAGTCCTTCGAGCGCGAACGGCGTTTCAGCGCGGATCTTGCCCACGAGTTGCGCACCCCCATCGCGGAGTTGCGCAACCTCGCCGAGTGCGCGCTCAAATGGCCCGAGTCACGTGATGCCGCGACGGACAGCGAGACGCTGGCCATCGCCCGGCACATGGAATCCCTCACCACGACCATGCTCGCCCTGGCGCGGGGCCGGCAGGACCAGCTCGCCGGACCGGCGGAGACCATCGCCCTCGCGCCGCTGGTGGAAGAAGTCTGGCGCTCCTTCGCGTCCCGGGCTGAGACGCGCCGGCTCGAGGTGAATTTTGCCCTCGCCCCGGCAGACGTCGTGGCGGACCCCGTTCTGCTGCGCTCGATCCTCGGCAACCTTTTCGACAACGCGGTGGACTACACGGCCGAGGGCGGTGCGATCAGCATTAACCTCGAAAGCAGCGGATCCGGTTTCGCGCTCGGTGTCGCCAATCCCGCCGGCAATCTGGAGGCGGTGGATGTGGCCAAGCTTTTTGACCCGTTCTGGCGCAAGGAAGCGGCACGCAGCGGAGGCCAGCACTTCGGCCTCGGGCTTTCTCTGGCCCGAACCTTTGCCGCCGCCCTCGGCTGGACTCTTACCGCCTCGCTCGACGGCCAACGCCGCCTGGGGCTGCGCCTGGCCGGCAAGCGAAACCCTCCAATCTCGGTGCCCGCGCCGGGCACCGCGTGACATTTTCCATCGCCTAACGTTGGCGCACCCTCTAGTCGACAACCTCATTCCTCCATGATGAATCGCCTGCTGTTGCAACCGGCCAGACTTTGGCTGCTCGCCCTTCTCCTCGTCACTGCGGTCCGTGCGCAGGACGCGACCAAGCCCGGCGCCACGCCGCCACCGGACGACCAGGCCCTGCGGAAAATCAGCGGCATCTTCGACACCGACCTGCCCAAGACGGAAAAAAAGGGGCGGATTCGTTTCATCATCCATCCCCACGTCGGCGACTTTACCCGGCGCAGTTACGTGCGCGTTCCGCTCGGGGTGCGCTGGGGCGTGAACGATCACGTGGAATTTACCGCCACCATCGAACCGTATGTCCAGCACGGCCTGAAGAGCGGCACGCCCGGCACGGGCATCGGCGACGTGCAATTCGGCGCCAAATATGCTTTCCACCAATGGCTCAAGCCGGCCTGCGACGCGAGTGTCGGCATCAATACCCGCAACCCGGTCGGGCACCCGCCGATCGACATGACCGACGGCTACAACCACTATACGCCGTATCTTGTGGTGTCGAAAAAAAGCCCGGCCACCGCCGGCCTGACCTATTTTGTGAGCGGCACGCTGGACTTCATGGGCAAATCCTCCGTCGCCGGAAGCTTCCGGAAGAATGACGCGCACAGCACCTCGATGATCTTCGGGACGGGGTTCGTGCTCGATCGCTATCCCTACCACTACACGCTGGAAACCGGCTACCAGACGACCTCGCTGGTCGGCAAAGGCAACAAGCAGTTTGTCTTCGCCAAACCCGGCTTCGCCTGGGACCTCCCGCGCCGCCTGACCTTCAATTCCAAGGGCCGCTGGCTGTTTGGCCTCAGTGTCAAGATCACGGAGGGGCCCGACGGCACCCGTCTTGACAGCGGCGGCAAGATCCGCGGCGAATTCAGCCTCCGCCGCCTGTTCGGCCGCGACAAAGCGGAAGCGAAAGCCGACGGCCGCTGATTTCCCCGGCCCGGCGCGCGGTGCCTCCTGGCCACAACCGTTTCACCGCAGCGTCCAAAGCCATGCGCCCACATGCAGCGTGCCGCAGGCCGCCAACGCCGCCGCCGCATCGTCGACGACGATGCCCCACCCCCCCGGCCAGGCCTGCAGCCGATGGATGCCGAGCGGTTTCACGATGTCGTATAAACGGAACAGTGCGAAGCCCGCGACAAAGATGCCCCAGTGCGGCCAGCCGGCCGCCGCGATCGCGCGCCAGCCGAGAAAGCACAGCGGCATGGCCATGAATTCATCGAGGATGACCTCGCCCGGGTCCTTCCGGCCCATCCGCCCCGCCGCCTCGCCGCACAACGCCACCGCCAGATAGAGTCCGGCCGCCGTCAACAGCAGCGTCGCCCCGAGGCTGAGCGGGAGAAAGACGACTGTGAAATACAGCAGGCCCGCCAGCGATCCCCAGGTGCCGGGCGCGGGCAACTTCCGCCCGACGGGACCCAACGTGGCGGCGCCTTGCACCAGCCACGACGGCAGCATGCGCGGCCAACTGGGTTGGGACAGTTTCATTTTTCGTCCCGCGGCCCGATGGCTCGGACGCGGCCAGACCGGCGATCGCTCCCGGCGGGTGAAGCACTCATCGGCTCAATCCAGCACCACGTGGCCATGTTGCCGGAAATAGGAAATCGCCGAGGTGATCGTCAGCACCGCGGCCAGCAAGTAAAGACCCATGCCGCCATATTGGATGCCGGTGATGATCCACCGGTCGCTCCGGGAAAAAAGATCTCCGAAATCCTGCGCCATCATGTGCGCCCCGAGGAGCCAGCCGATCGCATTGAGTTGCACGAACGTCTTGACCTTGCCACCCATGTCCGCCTCCACCACGAGTCCCTTGGTGGCCGCGGCCATGCGCATGCCGGAGACGAGAAACTCCCGTCCGAGGATGCAGAGCAGCAGCATCATGGCGAAGGCATCGTAGCCCATGAAATACTCGCCGTTCACCAGCGCGATCATCAGGCCGATGACCAT
>JAYVZM010000450.1:0-7600 GCA_043783345.1 Verrucomicrobiota bacterium | reverse complement strand
GAGCCTGTAGTATATGTGAGATTGCCTCGATTTGGTGGACATAGACATCCGTTTCGTCCCTGTAAGCGGCTCGATAAGTCCCGGCAAGCAGTGTGTGCGTGATTCGCGGAAGGCCCGCTGAAAATTCGTATTGATCGTTCAACGTGAGAGTCGACCCCAAGCTTGTAGCGGCAGGGTTTCCAGATGGCTCAATCTGGCAACCTTCCGCGAGAAAACAGAAGGTAATAACCGCGGCATACAGCAGATTTTTCATAGTTAGATTTCCGCCGATCGTTACAGATCAGCCACGATCATGGCTGGCGCGGAGCGTGCGCAGCACGATCCGTGACGGGCATGATCGTTGTGCTGTAGCACCTGGTTCAGCTTCATTGGATCGAGGATCATTAGCCTTCGAGCTTTACGAGACCTCGCCTCTCTTCTTTTCGACCACGCGCTGAAGTCCATCTCCACTCGAAGTCAAACTCAACTCCACTATCCATATCGAGTGACATCGGCGATTCAAACTTCTGGTCGGGATGGATCACGGCGAATCGCAATACACCATCCTCCTTTTCGTCTTCGAGAAAAGGATTTCGCTGCCCATCGCGTGGAAGCACTTTGATCATGAAATCACTCACCTCTTCATCACCATTGTTTTGAATCACGAGATAATGGAGATCCCACGACTTTCCGCCGCGTGTATGCGGCCTTCTGATGAGCCGTGGAACTATGCGTGCTTCTTTCTTCTCGGGTTCTCGAAATGTGCCGAGGAGTGCAATGACCGCAGTGATCGTGGCCAGATACGGCTTAATATCCTTCGGAGCAGTGTAGATCCAGAAGAGCGCTCCCAGAAAGCTGGAGAGACAGAGAATTCTCAGAGTGAGTCGCATTGTTTTTGCCGAACAGTATTATTCAGCCTCACCGCGTCATACGGCTCGGCCGCGCAAGGGAATCAAGGGCACGGGCTTGCGTTTGGCAACGGTGCAAATTTCTATCAGGCGCATGGCGCGGCGCAGTGCACGTTTCAGGCTCTTGTCCAAAGATCACCTGCCTGGCGGGGTGAGGCTCTGCGCCATGGCTTCGAAGCGCAAGGGACATCACCCCTCCATCACACCATCTTGCCGTTGGCGTAGACGATCTTGCCGGCGACGATCGTCGTCTTCACGCGGCCGGTCATCTTCTGTTTGTTCCAGGGGGAGTTGATCGACTTGCTGAAGGCCTTGTAGGTGTCGTAGGTCCAGGTCTCGTTGGGGTTGAAGAGACACACGTCGGCGGTGGCGCCCGAGGCGAGGGTGCCGGCGGGGAGCTTCAGGACGCCGGCGGCCTTGCGCGTCATCAGGTCGATGACCTGGGACAGCTTGAATTTGTTCTGGCGGACGAGGACGCCGAGGCAGACGGGCAGGGCGGTCTCGAGGCCGATGATGCCGTTGGGCGCGTAGTCGAACTCCTTGTCCTTTTCCTCCGGGGCGTGCGGGGCGTGGTCGGTGCCGATGCAGTCGAGCGTGCCGTCCTTCAGGCCGGCGATGATGGCCTTCCGGTCCGCCTCGGTGCGGAGCGGCGGGTTCATCTTGAAGTTGGTGTCGTAGGTGCCGAGCGATTCCTCGGTCAGCGCGATGTGGTGCGGCGTGGCCTCGGCCGTGACATTGATGCCGTCCTGCTTCGCCCGGCGCATGAGCCCGACCGACATGGCGGAGCTGATGTGCTGCATGTGGATGTGCGCGCCGGTGTAGCGGGAGAGAATGATGTTGCGCGCGACGATGATGTCCTCGGCGGCGTGCGGCCAGCCCTGCAGGCCCAGCCGGGTGGAGACGACGCCCTCGTTCATGACGGCCTTGCTGGTCATGGACTCGTCCTGGCAGTGGTCGAGGACGGGGAGGTCGAACATCTTGGCGTATTCGACGGCGCGGCGCATGATCTCGTTGCTCTCGACGCAGAGGCCGTCGTCGGTGATGGCGACGACGCCGGCCTTCTTGAGCGAGCCGTGCGGGGCGAGCTGCTCGCCCTTCATGCCGACGGTGATGCAGCCGGTGGCGTAGACGTGGACGGGGGCCGAGCGCGCGGCGTTCTTGATCAGCTCGACCGTGCCGGTGTTGTCGGCGGGCGGCGAGGTGTTGGGCATGCAGACGACGGAGGTGAACCCGCCCGCGGCGGCGGCCATCGAGCCGGTGAGGATGGTCTCCTTGTGCGTCTGGCCGGGCTCGCGGAAATGCACGTGGATGTCGACGAGGCCGGGGCAGACGACGAGCCCGCGGGCGTCGATAACCTCGGCCGCGGTCTTTTGCGCGCCAGTGAGTTTGGCGACGAACTTGCCGTCCGCGATGAAGACGTCGCCGGCGCCGTCCCGCCGCGAGGCGGGGTCGATGACGCGGCCGTTTTTGATCCAGAGGAAGTTCATACGGGCAGAAATTCCAAACGCGGGGAAAGCTCCAAGCTCCCACAGCCAAGCTCCCATGAAACTTCAAACCTCGAAGGCGGAGCTAAAGAGCAGCGAATAGTCTTGGGGATTTCGGTCATGGGAAATTCTCTGGTGCTTGGATGTTGGAGCTTGAAGCTTTCAGACGGGCGTCTGCACGGCTTCCGGCTGGCCGCCGGCGCAGAGGTAGAGGGCGGCCATGCGGACGGCGATGCCGTTGGTGACCTGCTGGAGGATGACGCTGCGCGAGGAGTCGGCGATGTCGGTGTCGATCTCGATGCCCCGGTTGATGGGGCCGGGATGCATGATGATGGCGTCGGGCTTGATCCACTCGGCGCGGGTGTAGTTGAGGCCGAACATGCTGGTGTATTCGCCGATGGAGGGGAAATGCGTGGTGCCCTGCCGCTCGTGCTGGATGCGGAGGAGCATGACGACGTCGGCGTCGGCCAGGGCCGAGCGGAGATCGTGGGAGACCTCCACGCCGAGCGACTCGAACCAGTGCGGCACGAGGGTGGACGGGCCGACGATGGTGACGTTGGCGCCGAGCTTGGTCAGGGCGTGGATGTTGGAGCGCGCGACGCGGCTGAAAAGAATGTCGCCGAGGATGACGACCTTGCGGCCCTTCAGGTCGCCGAGTTTCTGGCGCATTGTGAAGACGTCGAGGAGGGCCTGGGTGGGGTGCTCGTGGGCGCCGTCGCCGGCGTTGACCACGGGGATGTCGAGGACGCGGCTGAGGTAGAGGGGCGAGCCGCTGGCAGAGTGGCGGAGGACGATCATGTCGGCGTTGAGCGCCTGGATGTTTTGCGCGGTGTCGCGCAGGGTCTCGCCCTTCGTGGTGCTGGAGGCGTTGGCGTCGAAGGAAATGACATCGGCGCTGAGCAGCTTGGCGGCCATCTCGAAGGAGATGCGGGTGCGGGTGCTGGGCTCGAGGAAGAGGTTGCAGATGGTCTTGCCGCGGAGGGCGGGGACTTTCTTGACCTTGCGGTCGAGGATGCGGCGGAAGGCGCCGGCGGTGGCCAGCAGCTGCTCGATTTCGGCGCGGCTGAGTTCTTCGATCGTCAGGAGGTGTTTGCGATGCCAGGGCACGGGAGGTGGTGTTAGGGGACGATATCAGGTGACTGCAGGGAAGGGGGGCGTGGTTTTTCGTTTGGCCGGCTTGAGGGCGAACGTGTCCTTGCCGGGCTCGCGCGGGTCGAGATGGACAACGACCTTTTCGTCCTCGGTGGCCTCCACGGTCAGGCCGCACCAGGTGGCGGCGACGGGGAGTTTGCGGCCGCCGCGGTCGATGAGGACGGCGAGTTCCACCGTCGAGGGCCGGCCATGGTCGAAAAGCTCGTCGAGGGCGGCTTTCACCGTCCGGCCGGAATGGAGGACATCGTCCACGAGGATGACGGTGGCGCCGTTGACATCGTGGGGGATGATGGTCGGCGAAAATTCCTTGGGGATGGGGTGGCGGCCGATGTCGTCGCGATGAAACGAGATGTCGATGGTGCCGAGGCCGGGCGCGAGGCCGGATTTTTTCAACCGGGCGGCCAGCCGCTGGGCGAACGCGATGCCGCCGTTGGCGATGCCGAGCAGGAGGAGATTGGTGGTCCGGGCGTGCCGCTGGACAATGGCGGCGGCAACGCGATCGATGGCTTGGTCTATCGCTGGGGCATCGTGCTTCGGGAGTGGGGCCACGAATCCATGGTTGTGGGGAGCGAGGCCAGTCTCGTCCAGCGCAAAGACGGAAATCATCAGGCACATGCACGAGCTGTCGCCGCGCCGCGGCATGGGGCGGATTCCGATGCGGGAACTGTGGATAGCCCGGATAACCGGCCGCACCATGCTGGGGTAAGTTCCTCCTCGTGAATTCGCGGACCACACTGCCGGCTCCCCAGACCGAGATTCGAATCACGGCCGGCCGGCTGGTTTTGAAAGGATTCCTGACGGTGCCAGCGCTCGCGAAGGGGCTGGTGCTGGCAGCGGCCGGTTCAGCCCGCGGAACAACCAGGTCGCCGAGGCGCTTCGCAACCAGGGCCTGGCGACGCTGCTTTTCGACCTCCTGACGGGCGGAGGAGGAACAGCGGGATGCGCGGACCGCCTTGCTCCGCTTTAACATTCATCTCCTCCCCGACCGCCTGTGTTTGGGAACGGCCTGGGCGCAGGAACGTGATGACGTCGGGGCGCTGCCGCTGGGCTATTTCGGCGCCAGCACCGGCGCGGCTGCAGCCCTGATCGCGGCGGCGGAGGAGGGCGCCGCGGTGAGAGCGGTGGTCTCGCGCGGCGGACGGCCGGATCTCGCGGCCAACGCTCTGCCAAGAGTGGACGCGCCCACTTTGCTGATTGTCGGCGGCCAGGATGCCGCGGTGATCAAATTGAACCAGTCGGCCTTTGCCCGGCTGCAGGCCAAAAAGCGGTTGGAGATCGTGCCCGGCGCCGGGCACCTGTTCGAGGAACCCGGCGCGTTGGAGACCGTCGCCGAGCTGGCGGGCGCGTGGTTTGTCGAGCACCTGCCCGCGCCCTCGGAATCAACATGAGTGCCGGGGACATCGACAAGGACCGTTGGGTGCCGGTCTGCGTGCAGGCGCTGGCCTGCTATCCCAGAGGAGGGCGTCAGCCGGACCTGGCAATTCGTGAAAGCGAGCCCCTCGACCGGTTTAAGCAACCCTGAGGGTGGGATGGCAGGGCACCGGCGGTCAACCCGGTCCTATTTCCGCCAGATGTCGCCTTCGCCTTCGGCGAACCAGCGGGTCGTGCAGACCTTCTGCTGAGTGTAGAATAGCACGCCTTCGCGGCCCTGCACGTGCAGGTCGCCGAAAAACGACTCACCCCAGCCGCTGAAGGGGAACGGGGCTATCGCCGCGGGCACGCCGACATTGACGCCGATCATGCCGGCTTTCATGCGGTGCTTGAATTCGCGGGCGGCCTTGCCCGAGCGGGTGAAGATGGCCGCGCCGTTGCCGTGGACCGAGCGGTTGGCCAGTTCGATCGCCGCGTCGAGATCGCTCATCCGCAGCACGCTGAGCACGGGGCCGAAGACCTCTTCGCGCATCAGGACGTTGGCCACCGGGTCGCCTTGCTCGACAATGGTTCCGCCGAGATAAAATCCTCCCGGTGCGTCCGGCACGCGCACCCCGCGACCGTCGGCCAGAACGCGGGCGCCCTGCGCCTCGCCTTGCGCGAGCAGGGAGAGGACCCGGTCGCGATGCGGCGCGGAAATCAGCGGTCCCATGGCGGGCTGGGCCTCGAGGTCGGTGCGGCCGACCTGGATGGCCCGGGTGGCCGCGACGAGCGTGGGCAGCACGGTCTGGGCCGCGCCGCCGACCAGCAGCGCGGTGGAGCCGGCCATGCACCGTTCGCCGGCGCAGCCGAAGGACGCCCCGGTGACCCCCTCCACCGTTTTGGAGACGTCCGCATCAGGCATGACAAGGATGAAGTTTTTCGCCCCGCCGGCGGCTTGCACGCGTTTGCCGTGCTTCGTGCCGGTTTCGTAGATGTGCCGCGCGACGGGCGTGGAGCCGACGAAGGAGATGGCGCGAACCTGGGGATGGGTGAGCAGCGCATCGACACAGGCCCGGCCGCCGTGCACGAGGTTGAACACCCCTTGGGGCAACCCGGCCTCGACGAGCAGCTCGACGAGGCGGACCGCGGTAAGCGGAACCTTCTCGCTCGGCTTCAGGACGAAGGTATTGCCGCAGGCGAGGGCGAGCGGGAACATCCACATCGGGACCATGGCGGGGAAGTTGAACGGCGTGATACCCACGCAGACGCCGAGAGGCTGGCGCAGCGTCTCGCAGTCGATGCCGCGCGCGACGTTCTCCAGTGTATCGCCGAAAAGCAGCGTGGAAATGCCGGACGCAAACTCGACGACCTCGAGGCCGCGCTGGAGGTCGCCGCGGGCCTCCCGGCGGGTCTTGCCGTGCTCGCGCGAAATGAGGGCGGCGATTTCGTCGAAATGCGCCAGCAGCAGCTCGCGGTAGCGGAACATGACGCGGGCCCGATCACCGACGGGAGTTTCCATCCACGCGGGAAACGCGGCGTGCGCCGCGGCGACCGCCGCCTCGACCTCGGCGGTGCCGCCGACGGGCGTCTCGGCGATGATTTCGCCCGTGGAAGGATTGAAGACCGGCGTGGTGGCCAGGCCCGTGGGCCGGGACCAGCTGCCGTCGATGAAGAATGGAACGAGTGGGATGGACATGAAGGGTGAAGACCGGAGTTGATCCCCGGCGGGCTAAGCGGGGAGATGAAGGGAGAGACGGCCCGCGCCTCGGCTAAACCGGCAGCATTCGCGCGCGAACGGAGGCAAGGAGATCGTCGTAACCGCCGAGAAACTGGTTGAGCGTGTGCACCGTGGCGCCGTAGCTGATGAATTCCGCGGGCGGCATGCCGTTCTCGTCGTGGGCGCGGACGAAATCCGGAAACTTCGCCCGCAGTTCGCCTAGGATCGCCCCGTCGACCGGCTGTTCGAGGGTGAGCGCGGGCACGGTGGCGGACCCGTTGAATTTCGTCCACCAAGCGTAGGGCACGGTCTGCAGCACCTCGCGGCCGACGATCTGGGACCAATGGCCCTCGTGGCGGTAGGCCGCGGCGAGAAGCGTGCCCGGCAGGCTGCGTTCGCGGAAGAGATTGTGCGCCTGCTTGAAGACGGCGATACCGGCCCAGTCGAGCAGACCGGGGGAGGTGGCGATTTTTTTCGCGTCGGCGACCCGCTTCAGGTGATCGTCCACGCGGCCGATCATGAGCGTGATGTAGGGACGAATCGCATCGGCATCGAGGCCGGCGGCGCGGGCGCGCTTGAGGCCGCGTTCGAAGGCCCGGGCGGCCGCAAGGGCCTGCGGGACGGTGAAGCTCACGGTGGAGTTCACCCGGATGCCGCGAGCGGTCATTTCTTCCATGGCCGCCAAGCCAGCCGCCGTGGCGGGAGCTTTGATGGCGATGTTGGGCGCGAGCGAGGCAAGCTGCACGGCCTGGGTCACCATCTTGTCCTTGTCCGGATAATACTTGGGGTTGACCTGCACGGACAGGAAGCCCTTGGCACCGTGCGTCGCGTCGTAGACCGGACGGAGTTTCGACGCCGCATCGAGGGCGAGCGTGTGGATGAGTCTCCACGCCAGGTCATCCTCGGTGGCGGTCGGGTTTTCGGCGATGAGCCGGTCGATGACCGGAAGGCAAAGCGCCGGCTGCGCCTTCACGGCCTGCGAGACGATCACGGGGTTGGAGGTGCCG
>JAYVZM010000449.1:0-7615 GCA_043783345.1 Verrucomicrobiota bacterium | reverse complement strand
TTCAAGAAGGTCTCCGAGGCCTACGAAGTGCTGAAGGATCCGGACAAGCGCGCGGCCTACGATCATTATGGGCATGCCGCCTTCCAGCAGGGCGCCGGTGCGCGCGGGCCGGGCGGTTTTGGCGGCGGGGCCGGCGGATTTCACGATCCCTTCGACATCTTCCGCGAGGTGTTCGGCCAGCAGGGCGGCGGTGGCGGGGGCGGAATTTTCGAGGAGTTTTTCGGTGGCGGTGGCGGCGGCAACGGCGGCGGGGCGGGCCGCGGCTCGGATCTGCGCTACGATCTGGAGATCACGCTCGAGGAGGCCGCGCACGGCGTCGAGAAGGAGATTTCCTTCCGCAAGCTGGGCGAATGCAAGCATTGCGGCGGCAAGGGCGCGGAGCCGGGCTCCAAGCGCACGACCTGTCCGACCTGCCACGGGGCCGGCCAGGTAACCACTTCGCGCGGATTCTTCCATGTGCGGCAGGTGTGCCCCATGTGTCATGGCGCGGGCAGCCGGTTCGACAAGGCTTGTGCCAAATGCAACGGCGAGGGCCGGGTCAACGAGACCGCCAAGATCAACGTCAAGATCCCGCCCGGGGTGGACACGGGGAACAAGTTGCGTTCCTCGGGCAACGGCGAGGCCGGGGTGATGGGCGGCGAAGCGGGCGATCTATACATTGTGGTGCACGTGAGGGACCACGAGGTGTTCGAACGGCAGGGTGACGACCTGTTTTGCGAGATCCCGATCAAATTCACCCTGGCGACCCTGGGCGGCACCCTCCAGGTGCCCACCCTCCAGGGCAAGGCGACGCTGAAGATCCCCGCCGGCACGCAGTCGGGCACGACATTCCGGCTCAAGGGCCGCGGCATGCCGCACCTGCGCGGCAATGCGCAGGGCGACCAGCTCATCCGCGTGCAGGTGGAGGTGCCGACGCACCTCAGCTCCGATCAGAAGAAGATCCTCGAGGATTTCGCGCGGGTCAGCGGCGACACCGACGAACCGATGGCCCGGAGCTTTTTCGACAAAGCGAAGAAATTTTTCTGAGCCTCCGGGGGAGCCAGCCGGCACCCTCACTCCTGCCGACAAAAGTCTCCCCGATCAGGCCGTCACTTCAAACTGCTGGAGGCGTTTCCAATGCGTGACCTTCGGGTGGAAGAAACCCGATTCCTGGAACGCGCGTTTGATCCGGCCCTCTTCCTTCAAGATCGCGATGCCTTTGCTGAAGGCCTCGCCAATCACCTTCGCATGCGGCGACTTCGCCGATACAATCCAAGCCCGGCTGGCCGGCAGCGCGACTTTGCAGTTCGCCAAAGGCACCAGTTTGACGCCGTGCGTCTCGACGCTCATGTCGGCCGTCGAGGCGAACTCGAGCAAGGTGAAGTCGGCCCGCCGTTCCTGAATCATCTGGAAAACGTTTTCGATGGAACTCGCCCGGTCGACCCGCCGCAGTTCCATGTTTTGCAGCGTCTTCCCGTCGACCGACCAGTTGAAGACGGTGGCGCCGACAAAATCGCGCAGGGCCTCGGCGGAGTCCACGGCCAGGATGCGCGAGTTGGACGGCAGCACGTAGATGCCTTTTTCAAATTCGCCCTGGTCAATGATGACCTCGGTCTGGGCGACGCGGGAGCCGATTTCCGCGATCTCGGTTTCCCACACGGTCTCGGCGGTCAGGTCGGCGTAGCCCTGGACGACCTCGATGACGGAGCGCCCATGGGTGGGCAGCACCACCAGTTCGTAATCGAAGTCGAGTCCGCCCGCGGCGAGCGCCTGCAACTGGAGCACAAGATCAACCGTGGGTCGGTTGGCCCACCGGCCGTTGAATTTTTCGATTTGGAGCACCGGCGTCTGCCCCGTCCACCCGGCCAGTGATTCCGCGACGTGCGAACAGGCCGAGATCCGCAGGTGCATCCGGCCCGAGTCCGTGTCGCTGCGCCGCGACCCGCCGCGGCTGGCGCCGACCAGCAGCCGCAGCCGGCCGATGACTTCGTTGATTTCGAGCGACTCCGAACTCATCTGCTGGGAGGCGCCGGCGGAGTGTTCCGCATTGGCCACGGTCTGCTGGATGACTTTGTCGATTTCCCCGATCGCGGTGTTGAGCTGGTCGATGCCGCGGGCCTGTTCCGCGGAAGCCTCGGCGATTTGCGACACGAAGCCGCTGGACTGGCCGACGCGTCCGTTCACGTCCTCGAAACGCCGGCGGGTTTCCTCGACCAGCGCGGCCGCCTGGTTCACCTGCTTGTTGGTGCCCTCGATCAGCACGGCGGTCTTTTTGGCGGCGTCGGCGGCGTGCCGGGCGAGCGTCCGGACTTCGTCCGCCACGACGGCAAAGCTCGCGCCATACTCGCCGGCACGGGCGGCCTCGATCGCGGCGTTGAGCGCAAGGATGTTGGTCTGAAAAGCAATCTGGTCGATCGTGCCGATGATTTCCGACGTGGCGGCGCTGCTGCGTTTGATCTCTTCGATGGAGGCGAACAGGCTGTGCATCGACGTGCTCGCTTGCGTGACGGTCGAACGGGTCTCGCCCATCAGCCCGTCCGTTTGCCGCGCATGGTCGGCGTTGCGTTGCGTCATCGAGGACAGTTCCTCGACCGTGGAGGCGATCTCCTCGATGGAGGCCGCCTCACGGGAGGTCACGGTGGTGAGCGCTTCCGCATCCTGCGCGACGCGCGATGCATCCTCCTTGATCCGCTCGGAACCGTCCGCCAGCGCGTCAATCAAGGCGGTGAGCGGTTTCATCATCTTGTAGCGGATGAAGACCGTGATGGCGAGGGCCAGGATGATGAAGACCGCAGCCATCTCCCCGAGCCGGAGCAGGAAAATGCGATTGGCCTGACGCTGGACGGTGGCGCTGAAATCATCGCTGACGGCGGCGGCGAGTGTCGCAGTGTCGGTCCGGAACTGCGTGAGGTCGCGATCGAGTTGCGCGAGCTGTCGCTCCAGCGTCGTGGACACATGGTAAAGGGCGAGTGAGCCGACAGCCTGCTCCCCCACCGCCAGGCGGGCGAAGAGGGGGTTCCCCTCCGAGGCCAGTTCCGCCATGTTGTTGACCGGCTGGACTGCTCCCGCTTTTTTGCGAGCGGCGGCAAAGAGAGTGCCCTTGTCGTCGTCGACGCGGATGGCGACGAAGTCGTCGTTGCTGAGAAATTGACGGAGGATAGCGGCAACGGCCTCGGCCTGGTGTTTCTGCAGGGGGCCGGCCAGGGATTGCGAGAGCGCCGACAGATCGCGGCTGAGTCCGGCCTGGAAGGCGGCTTCGGCCGCACGGCGTTGATGGCCGATCTCCACTTCGCGCACGCGCACCAGGCTGTCAATCTTCCGGGTGGCCGAATCGATGCCTTCGTGGAGATTGCGGGCAAACGTGCCCCGGAAATAGAGGAGGAAGCCCGTCGTGCCCAGCGCCAGAGAGGCGAGCAGGACCGCCAGGATCCAAAGCTTCAGCTTTTGCAGGATATTCGACCGCAGGTTCATCAGATCCATTTCCCTTATTTTGTGGTGCGATCAGTGCGTCTGCCCAAAGCCATCACCTGCGCGCGGCAGCACACACAGGAACCACTCGCGCAGTGAAGTGAGGTGGCGGTCATTTTTGAATAGCTGGAGTTCGCCCCGCGGGGCCCAAGTGATCGGGAGGCGATGGTTGATACTCCGTCTTATCGGCAGGAACCATCTCGGCTTTAGTTTAAGTTCCTCGCTCCAAAGATGGTATTCGTTGATGGATAACGAATTGCCTTCTTGTCCGGGAAGCAGGAAGGTGCGGGAAATTGTGCGTGCTTCTGCCGGAAGGCTTACGCTAACTAGGAGTCATGCGTGTTGTCATTCTCGGTTCCGGACGGGGCGGTAATGCGGAGGCGATCCTGCTGGCGCAGGAGGCCGGCCGGCTGGGAGCGGCGCGGGTGGGCCTGATTTTATCGGACAAACCCGACGCGGGCATCCTTTTACTCGGGCAGCGGTTCGGTGTGCCAGCGCGTTTTGTCGACCCTGCACCGTTCAAGACCAAGCTCGAAGGGCCGGGGGAGGACCGGTTCATTGAGGCGATTCAGGCCGCCCAAGCGGACCTGGTGGTGCTGGCCGGATTCATGCGGGTATTGAAGCCGAGGTTCCTGGCGGCGTTCGCCGGCAAGATCATCAACCTGCACCCGAGCCTGCTGCCCAGTTTTCCCGGGCTCGACGGGATTGGCCAGGCGTTTCGCAGCGGGAGCAAAGAGACCGGCTGCACGGTGCACGGGGTCACGGCCGAGGTCGATGGCGGTCCGATTCTGGCCCAGGCAAAAGTGGCGATTGAAACCGATGACTCGCTGGAAACCCTGACGGCGAAGGTGCATGCGGCGGAGCATATGCTGCTGCCGGCGGTGATCGCACGCCTGAGTCAGCAGACGGTGCACTGACCATGGCCGTTTACGAACTAAGGACCGGAATCGCGCTGGAGGCCGTCGAGCCGCTGGAGGAACTGCTGGCCGAGTTGGAGGAACAACGGATGATGGTGCTGGAGGACAAGCCATCGGAGCGAGCGTGGTTGATGGGCTATTTCGAATCGCCCGGCGAGGCGAGGGCGGCATGGGCGCGACTGACCGGGGCCGGCGGCGGGACCAGTGGTTTGACTGGCGAGCCGGGCTTGCGCGAACTGCCGGACACCGATTGGAAAAACAGCTACAAGGTGCATTTCAAGGCGTGGAAGTTCGGTTCGCTCAACTGGGTGCCGGTGTGGGAGCGCGAGACTTTTCAGCTGCCGGTGGGCGAGCAGGTGTTGTGGCTGGATCCCGGAATGGCTTTCGGCACGGGCAATCACGAGACGACGCGGCTCGTGGTGGAGCGCCTGGTGAATTTCGCGGCGAAACACGAGGCCAGGGGGCGGGTGATCGATGCGGGATGCGGCTCGGGGATCCTGGCGCTCTCGGCCGCGAAGCTGGGCTACCGGCAGGTCGTGGCGTTCGACAACGATCCGGAAGCGGTGCAGGTGAGCCAGGAGAACGCGGTCTTGAACGACCTGGCGGACCGCGTGGAGTTTTTCACGGGCGACCTGGTGACCGGGCTGGCCGGACGTCAGGCGGAACTGGTGCTGGCGAACATCCAGGCGGATGTGCTGATGCGATTTGCGCGGGAGTTGCTCGGCGCGGTGGCGCCCGCGGGCGCGCTGGTGTTGAGCGGGATCCTGGCGGGCGAACTGGCACAGGTGCGCGCGGCGTTTGTCGCCGCTGCTCCGGGATGGGCGGTGGATACGCGCGTGATGGGCGAATGGAGCGACCTGATGCTCACCCGGTGCTGAAGCGAGGCCGGGGCACCGTGGCTACATTCGTTTGAAAGTGAAACCGCCGCGGGTGGAGCCCCAGACTTGGGTATCACTGGCATTGTAACCGCGATCCCATTGGATGATTTGCTGATCGGTGACGGTCATTTCGGTTGTGGAGTAACTCGCTCCGCGCAGGTGCTCGGGCAGCCTTTGTCCGTGGTGCCGCCTTTGAACGATCCGTCGGGCTGGACGCGGGAAACAAGACTGCAACCGAATTGGGCAATGAGGTTGACCGGACTGAGTTTGGCCAGGAGGGCGGGATTTTTCCACACGCCAGTTGCAGCGAGGGCGTGGGGCAGGTCAAAAATGCGGGCTTCGATCGATCCATCCGGGCGAGCGGTGAGTTGATGGATCCGCTGACGATAGGGATGATCGGGGGCATCGGACAGGGTTTGTTCGCAGTAAAGCCACGGACCATCGCTGCGGTCGGCCCAGATCGCAGCGATGTGCGGCGAAACGTCGCGGAGAATTTGGTCGCCGCGGGCCGGGTCGGCACTCGAAAAAGACCCTATCTTACAAGCGGTCAAGTGCTCCAAGGCGGTCGGTGCGGCACCGGCACGGGCGGCGGTCAAGGACAGGCAGAGCAAAAGAAAAGGGAAGCGCCTAGGTTTAGAGAAACCGCCAGACAGCATGAAGCAGGGTAAGGTTTCCCCCAACCCATAGCGGCCAGAAGAATCGATTGGCAGGGAGCAGAAGATTGAAGGCGACGGTCATGGGCAGCACGGCCCGGCAGACGGCCCAATAACCCGACCAGACCCAGAAACTCAGAAAGAAAAGCAAGAGCGAGTAGGCCGCGCCAACGCGCCACCACGGCGACTGAAACTGTGGAGTGCGCCAGAGGACCCCCAACTGCGTGAAGAGTCCGAGCATGGCGAGCAAGGCGAAGCTGTAGCGGCCGTCAAAATTGCCAGAGAGGATTTCCCGGAGTGAATACTTGAACTGTGTCAACAGGCCGAGCAGCGGCCAGTCGAGGTTGCCCAGGCCCGTCCCACCGCTTGAGTGGGGAAAACGCCGTCCGACGTAAACCGACCAGACGAGGAAAGGCACCGTGGCCAACGCAAGGGAGACCGAGGCGCGTCGCCACCTGATGTGAGTGAGGGATTTGTCTGCGTGGAGGGCGAGGGCGCCAAGCAGGCTCGTTTCCTTTGTCAGGTTGGCGAGCGCAAGCCACAAGGTGGTCCGGCCAAGCCGGGATTGCATCTGGGCATTGATGGCCAGTGCGAGCAGGAGCAGGGCAGGCAGATCAACCAGGGATTGGCGGACGCTATCCAGCACGCCCATGCTGAACATGCAGCCGCTCCATCGGGCAAATGCGGTCCAGCCATTCCCGTCGCCGGCGTTCCGGTGCAGCAACCAGCCAAGGGCGAACCAGCAGGCGACGTTGAACAAAGCATAAGCTTGGAGGGTCCACCAAGGGTTGCCCAAGCCGAGGACTGCTGCGAGGGCAGGGATCAGAATGCGGCGCGCCCGATAGGCGGGTGTATCGAGAATCTCGGCGAGTCCGGGGTCGCGAAGGAGCGGATCGAGAGCGATCTGGGCGTAGAACTGGCCGTCGTAGCCGTTCGATCCCGGGGCGGTCGCAAGGGGCAGGTTTCGCACGGCGCGGTGCCGATGATGCTGCCAGGTATCCCCGAAGCGGATCAGGCTCGTGAAACCGGTTTGCGAGCTGAATTTCGCCAGCACCATGGCCAGAAAGAGCAGTGAGGCGATCCAGTAGAGGTGGCGGCTCATCAGGCTGGGCTAAAATTTAACCGCGAGACAGGCGCATCGCGGTTAAAGTGGAAAGGGCTAAAATGACGTGACCTGTTCAGAAGAGGTCGGTCGGGGTGCGCGACATGAAGTCTTCCATATAAGCGGTGGTGGCCTTGCCCTCGATGAAGACCGGATCGCTCATGATGGCTTTGTGCAGGGGAATGGTCGTTTTGATTCCGCGGATCAAGTATTCGCTGAGGGCCCGATAGGACCGCTGCAGAGCGACTTTGCGAGTGGGGCCGAAGCAAATGAGCTTGCCGATCATGCTGTCGTAAAATTGCGGGATGGTGTAGCCGCTGTAGGCGTGGGAGTCGACGCGCACGCCGTGGCCGCCTGGGGCGTAGTAGAGGCTGATCGTGCCGGGCGACGGGGTGAAATTGCGGGCGGGATCCTCGGCGTTGATGCGGCACTCGATGGCGTGCTTGGTCCAACGGACATCGCCTTGGTCGAAGTCGAGCTTCTCGCCGTTGGCGATGCGGATTTGCTGCCGAATCAAGTCGATACCGGTCACTTCTTCGGTGACGGGGTGCTCGACCTGGATGCGGGTGTTCATCTCGATGAAGTAGTAATTGCCCTTGGCATCGACGAGGAACTCGA
>JAYVZM010000448.1:0-7616 GCA_043783345.1 Verrucomicrobiota bacterium | reverse complement strand
TCGTGTTTCACGAGGAGCATCCACGCTTCAAGACCCAGCCGTTCATCATCCGCAAAACCGACGGCGCCGCCAACTACGCGTCGAGCGACCTCGCCACCGCGCTCTACCGCACCGAACACTTCAAGGTCGACGGCGTGGCCTACGTGATCGACTTCCGCCAGAGCGACCACCTGGACCAGCTGTTTCTCACGACTAAGAAGTGGTTCGAGAAGACCGGCCGCAAGCTGCCGCAGCTCGAACACGTGGACTTCGGCACCGTGCTGGGCGAAAACAACAAGCCGCTCAAGACGCGTGATGGCGAAAACATCCGGTTGAAGGACCTGCTCAACGAGGCGCGCGAGCGGGCGTTCCAACTGGTCAGCTCGAAGAACCCGGATTTCCCGGAGGCCGAGCGCCGCACCATCGCCGACATCGTCGGCGTGGCCTCGGTGCAATACGCCGACCTCTCGCAGAACCGTTCCAGCGACTACGTGTTCACCTGGGACAAGATGATTTCGCTCGAGGGCAACACGGCCGCCTACTTGCTCTACGCCGTCGCGCGCATCCGCAGCATCTTCCGCAAAGCCGGATTGGATGCCGCCCACCCGCCGGTGACCGGCGCCTCCACTCCCGAGACGCCGCAGGAGATCGCGCTGGCGCGCAAGCTCGTGAAGTTTTCCGACGCCACGCAACTCGCCACCACCACCCTCCGCCCGCATTTCCTCAGCCTCTACCTCTATGAGCTGGCCGGCGAATACAGCACGTTCTACGCGGCCGACAAGGTCATCGTCGACGACCCGGCCGTGCGCGCCCGGCGCCTGCTGCTCTGCCACCGCACCCTGCTCGTGCTGGAAGCGGGCTTGCACCTGCTCGGCCTCCGCACGGATTTGGAACGGATGTGATTTGCCGGGCGGGCAGCTCAGCCGCGGCGAAGGCCGCGGGACAGACCCGTGCGCCCCGCAGGGCGCAACAGGGAGCCGGCAACGGTGCCCAGCTCCACGGCACTTCGCACTTGCCGCAACCGGCACGGCAGGCAACATCTCGGCCCATGGCCAACCAAGAGATTTACATCCGCGGGGCGAATGACACGGAGGCGCGGGGCCCGTTCACGCTGGACCAGCTCGTCTCCCTCGCCGAGAGCAATGATCCGGTCAAGGGCGTGACGGCGGAAACCTATTTCTACGATGCCGCCACGGAACAGTGGCTGACCATCGGCAGCAGCCCCGAGATGAAGGCCGCCCTCTGGCCGGAAAAGAAAAAAATGGGGTTCAAGCAAAAGGACTTCAAGGTCATCAACGAGGAGCAGGCCGACGGCACCAAGGCCATCTCCGTCGAGGATTTTCTGGCCGCCGCCGAGGGCCAGACCGAGGATACCAAGGGCAAGAAGGACAAGAATATCGCGATGATGAACGCCTCGATCTGGGGCACCCGCTCCGCCGCCGTCATCTCGCTGCTCAGCGCCGCCGCCCTGATCCTCCCCAGCATCGACGCCATCATCGCGATGGACTGGGCCAAGATGATGGAACGGCCGTTCATTCTGCTGGGCGTGGTTGATGTTCTGATCGGTTTGCTGCTCCTCCTCGGGGTCATCAGCCTTTATCCGTTTGTCCGTTTCCGCGCCGTTTTCGGCCTGGGCTTTCTCGGCTTCCTGTTCATGACCCAGGGCCAGCTCACACCCATGCTGGCTGTCGCCGCCGGTTCCGCCGGCCTGTATTTCTGCACCATTTTTCTGAGCTACATCCCGTTGGCGGTCGCCGCCCTGCTCGGACTCGGGGGCATGGCGATGCTCGCCACCATGTCGTATTCCTGAGCGCGGGCCGCCCCGCCCGGTTTCGTCATGCCGCCGTCCCCGCTCCTGTCCCGGCTCCGCCGGCTTTGGACTTATGACATCTGGGCCGCGGGGCTGACCCGCGACAAGTCCCTCAAAAACCGTGGGCTGGCGCTGCTGCGCATCGCGTCAATCACCCTGTCGGGCTTGAACGAATTGAAGGTCGCCGCCCGGGCCGCCGCCCTCAGCTACAGTTCGCTTCTCGGGCTTGGCCCGCTCGTGGCCATCGCGGTGCTCATCTCCAGTTTTGCCCTCGGCGACCGCGATCCGGCTCTCGCAGCCAACGGCGTCAATAGCGTCATCAGTTTCATCGCCCCGCAGGTCGACCAATACCAGAAGGCCGTCACCGACGAACAATCCCGCCGCAGCCCGGCGGTCCCGGAGCTGCATGCGGCCGGGCGGGCGGCTGCCTCCACGGTCACCCGCCCTCCCCCCGATCCCGAGATGGTGAAACTCATCAGCAGTTTCATCACCAACAGCCGCTCGGGCTCCGGCACGGCGGGCGTCGTGGGCCTGCTCGCCCTGCTGGTGATCGTCGTGCTCCTCTTCACCAGCGTCGAAAAAACCTTCAACGACATCTGGGGCGTCCGGCGGGGCCGCAACTGGGTGACCCGCATCATCTATTACTGGGCGGTGATCACCATCGGCGCCCTGGTGTTTTTCACGTCGCTCACGCTGTTCTCCGCCGGCACCTTTCTCGACGTCTACGCCGCCAAGCTGCCGTTCCACAAGGAGCTCGCGCCTCTCTACACCCTGCTGTTCCGCTCGGGCTCCGCCCTGCTACTCATCCTGATCCTCACCCTCTTCTACCGGCTGATCCCCAACACCCGCGTCAAGTGGCGGGCCGCGCTGATCGGCGCAGCGATCGTCACCGTCCTCCTCTTCCTCAACAATTACCTGGCTTTCCTTTATTTTCGGAACGTCGTCTCGACCAACCGGCTCTACGGCGCGGTGGGCATCCTGCCGATCCTGATGCTCGGCCTTTACATCTTTTGGTTTTTTGTGCTCGTGGGCGGGCAGATCACCTACGCCGTGCAGAACCTCCATTATCGGAGCAGCCAGACCGCCTGGCACAGCCTGAACCACGCCACCCGGGAGAGCATGTCGCTGCTGGTGCTCCTCCTCATCGCCCGCCGCTTCAAGGCCTGCGCCCCCGCCTATTCCGTCACCCAGCTTTCGCAGTTCATCCGCGTGCCCTCCCAGATCCTCAACGAGAGCCTCAACCGGCTCTGCGACCTGCGGCTCATCGCCGAACTGCCGCCTGACGACGGCGCCGATCCCAGCGACCACCGCTACCAACCCGCCCGTCCCCTCGACAAGATCTCCCTGATGGAATTCCGCCAGCTCTTTGAAAACTACGGCGAGGCCCCCAGCGGCGGATTGCTCGACAATGTCGATCCGGTGCTCGCCTACTATCACGACCGCCTGACCGCCTGCCTGCCCCAGGCACTCGGCGACAAGACGCTCGACCAGCTCATCGACGATCTGCAGCCCAGTCGGACCTATGCTCCGTTTCCCGCAAGTTGAGCGGGCTCAATCAGGTGAGCCCGGCCAACGGCTCTACTCCCAGTCTAGGATGGGCTCCACCTGAAAACAGGCACTTTTGCAGACCGCAGCGACGCCGGGCAGAGAGTATCTATTAAGCTAAATGCTATCGCATGCCTTCGCTTAAAATACTTTGTATTGAAGACGACACGCTGATCCGCGAGCTGCTCATGGCCCGGTTGGAGATGATGACCGGATTCAGGACGGAGATTTGGGAAGCCGGCGACGGCGCTGCCGGCCTGCGGCTGGCCCGCGAGCACGAACCCGAATTGATCATCCTCGATTTAGGACTGCCGGACATGAGCGGCTTCAAGGTGGCCGAGGCCCTCGACAAAATGACCCCGCGGCCCCGGGTCTTGATTCTCACCGCCTCCGCCCCCGACCAGGTGCTGAACCGCATCCACTATTCGTCGATCTCCGGCCTGCTCCTGAAATCCGACGCCTGTAGCAGCGATATCGTCGCCGCCATCCGGGTCGTGCTCGCCGGGCGGACCTATTTTTCCCAGAAAGTCCTGGCAGCGATGGCCGCCGCCCACTCCCAGCCCGGGCACTTCACCAAAATCCTCTCCCCCCGCGAAATCGAGCTGCTGCCGCTTTTCGGCTACGGCTGGACCAATGAACGCATCGGCCAACGCACCGGGCTCAGCGCCGTCACCGTCCGCACCCACCGCCAAAACATCCTGCGCAAGCTCGACCTGCACAGCACGGAGAAACTCATCCATTGGGCCATCATCAACGGCTTCTCCGACTATCGCTACGAACCCAAGGAGACGGACTCGCCCCCGCTGTATGAGCCGCCTGCGGGTTGGGAATTGTCCGGCTAAGCCGGCGCGACGGAGTCGGGGGCGCCTCCCCCGTCCAGTTCGCCTGTTGACAGCGGGCGTCCCATTTCTACGGTGGGCCGCTTTCCCCCATGATCTCCTGGATCCAACGCTACTTTCACAAGCACTTCAAATTTGTCTTCCTCCTCATCCTGGCGACGATGGCGGTTCCCCTGGTCGTGATCTTCAGCCCGTCCTCCGGCGCCGGCCGGGCCGGGCAGAGTATAAAAGAGCGCCTCTTTTTCAATGTGAACCTCGGCAGCGAGGAGCAGGCCAACCGGGTGTTTTCCGACGCCAGCCTTAGCGCGCAGCTTAAAGCCGGCTATAACGCCCTCCAGGGCGGGCAGCTCCAGCAGTATGGCTTCCAGCGCGTCGCCGGCCTCGCGGTCGCCGATGAACTCCATCTGCCCGCGCCCACCGCCGAACAGATCGCCAAATATGTGGCCACCCTCCGCGCCTTTCAAAACGAGTCCGGCCAGTTCGACCAGAAACGCTATGCCGCCTTCGGCGACTCCCTGAAAACCGGCAAGGGCCTCACCACGGCCGAGGTCAACCGCGTGCTCCGCGACGACACCCGCCTTGAGCAGCTCAGCAAGGTCGTCGGCGGGCCGGGCTATGTGCTGCCGCACGACGTCCGGGAACAGCTCATCCGCACCGACTCCACCTGGACCGTGCAGGTCGCCACGCTCAATTACGCCACATTCAATCCCACGATCGCCAGCGGCGAGGACGTGCTGAAGAAATTCTACGATGAAAATTCGTTCCGCTACGAAGTGCCCGTCCGCCCGCGGCTGAGCTATGTCGAGTTCAAACACGCGGAGTTTCTGTCGCCCGTCGGGCCCACCGAGGCGGAAATGCGCAATTTCTACAACAAGAACCAGGCCGGTTTTCCCGTGCCCGCCGACGCCACGTCGGCCGTTGGCCCAGCCGACAATTTTCCGAAAGTCCGCGCCCAGGTCGAGAGCGCGATGAAGAACGCCCTGGCCGCCAGCCTGGCCACCAAGGCCGCGAACGACCTGACCGTCGACATCTACAACCGGAAGCTCACCGCCAACTCTCCGGAGATCGCCGCCTTTCTCGCCGCCCAGCACCGCCCCGCCGTGGCCCTCCCGCCCTTTGCCCCCGACACGCCGCCGGCGAACATGCCTTGGCTCGCCAACTACGCCGAACAGATCTCGCACCTCACCCAGGACCGCTTCTTCTCCGACCCGCTCCAGACCCCTGATGGCTTCGTCGTTCTATTCTGGAATGAAACCCTTCCCGCCTACAAGCCGCTGTTCCCCGAGGTGCGCGATCGCGTAACCGCCGATTACCGGGAGGGCGAGAAACGGAAGCTCTTCAACGAACGGGGCCGCGCGCTCCGCGCCCAGTTGCAGGCCGCCGCCAAATCCGATCCGGCCAATTTCAGCACCGTCGCCGCCGCCGAGAAACTCGAGGTCAAGAGCTACGCGAACTTCACCCTGCGCAAGCCGCCGCAGGATATCCCCTACCCGGCCGTTTCCGCCCTGCAGACCCTCGAGGCCGGCGGCGTCTCCGACATGATCGCCACCGGCGAGCAAGGTCACTTCGTTTATGCGCAGGAGAAAAAACTGCCCGACCTGGATCCCGCCGGCCCGCGTTATGTCGAGCTGCAGAAGCAGCTCATGCTCTATACGGCCAGCATCAATGAAAACGCTTTCCTCGGTGATCTCGTGGAGCGTGAACTCAAGAAAAACGCGCCCGTCAATCCCTGAGCCCGGTCCGGTTCGGCGGCCTCTGTTGGCATCTGCCCTGCCTGTCAGCCGCAGCCTGGGCGAAGGCTGAAGCCGGTCGAAGGGGCCCGTCCATCCCGTCAAATCACCGCCCACCCATCACCTCGCTGCCACCGCCTCCGCGGTGGCTTTTTCTTTGCTGAAACCGCCGCCAAACCACCCCCGTCACAATAAGCTTAAACTTTTCCCGCTTTTCGCGTGTCCTTGCCCTGTCCCTGCACCAATTTGCCCATGACCATGACCCTTCGCCGTGTTTCCGCCAGTTCGCTGGCCGCTGTTATGTTTTGCTCCTGCGTCCTAGCCCAGGACAATGCGCCTTCGCCGGGTCCGGACAAGCCCATGCTCATTACCAATGGCCCCGTCGGAGAGGTGCCACCGCCCCCGCCCGGGCCGATCCCGGAGGTCACACCGGCGCCCGGACCCGAGCTCAGTCTCGAAACCTGCATCGCCCGCGCGCTCCAAAAGAATTTCGACCTCGAGATCGAACGCTATAATCCGCAGATCGCCAAAGAGGCCATCGCGGTCGCCGGCGCCGGCTATGAGCCCTTGGTCACGGCCAGCGGCACGCACGGCAAAAGCGTCATCGGCGCCACCAGCCTCACGTCCGCCAGTTCCGCCACCACATCCGACCTGCGCGTCGGCGTCAGCCAGCGACTCTACACCGGCACCACCCTCGGCGCCAGCAGCAAGCTCGACCGCAGCGCCTCCGATCCGGCCTTCAGCGCCGTCAACCCCGCCTACAACGCCGACCTCACCCTCTCGGCCCGCCAGTCTTTGCTCAGCGGTTTCGGCACCGCCGTGAACCGGGCGGGGATCCACCGCGCCGAGATCGGCCTGCAGCGCGCCAATCTCGGGTTCAAGACCCAGGTGCTGATCGTCATCCAGAACACCGAGATCGCCTACTACAACCTCGCCTTCGCCCGCGAACAACTGGCGGTCTTCAACACGTCCTACGCCCTTGCCAACCGGCTCTTCGACGAAGCCAAGACCCGCCGCGACACCGGCGTCGCCACCGACCTCGATGTGCTCTCCGCGGAAGTCGGCGTCGCCAACGCCCGCCGCAACGTCGTGCTGGCCGGACAGACCGTGAATGACCGGCAGGACGCCCTGCTCGCCCTCATCGGCCAGTTTGAACTCGATTCCGCCGTCGGCGAGGTGCGCTTCCCCGAAGTTGGCACCGCCACGCCGATCTTCGCCTCGTCCTTCCAACTGGCCAAGCAGAACCAGCCCGACTTCCTTTCCTCCCAGGCCGCGATCGAGCAGTTCAAACTCGATCTCATCGTCGCCAAGGATGCGGCCAAGCCCGACCTCAGCGTCGGGGCCGCCGTCGGCCTGAACGGCAACCGCGGAAGTGGCAACGACGCCTTCGGCGATGCCCTCGACCGGCAGAACCACTCATGGCAGGTGGATTTCTCCTTCAGCTATCCCTGGGGCCAGACCTCCGACCGGGCGCGCTACCGGCAAAGCCTCGCCACCCTCAACCGCGAGCAGGTCCGCCTCCGCCAGATCGAGCAGAGCATCGAGGTGCAGGTCCGCAGCGCCGTGCGTTCCGTCGAGACGAACATGGAAAACGTGAAGATCGCCTCGCTCTCCTCCGAACTCAGCCAGAAGCAATACGAATTGGAAAAGGCGCGGTTCGATGCCGGCCTGTCCACCTCCTACCGCGTGCTGCAGGCACAGACCGATCTCGAC
>JAYVZM010000447.1:0-7627 GCA_043783345.1 Verrucomicrobiota bacterium | reverse complement strand
CGCGGCCAGGCCTTCCTCGAGGGCGGAGATATCCTGCTCGACGGTCTGCAACTCGCCGCGGATTTTTTCCACGTTTTCCTGCGCGATAGCGAGGGTCTTGACGATCTCCTCGGCGCGGCGTTTCTGCGCGGCGGCCTCCTGCTCCAGCTGTTTCACCTGCTCCGACCAGGTCTCCAGTTCGATCTGCCGCTGGACCAGCAAGTCGTCGAGTTGCACCCGGCGGCGCCCCATCTCGGACAGGCCGCGGTCCAGGACCTCGACCTTCTGGCGACGCTCGGCCAGCTCCAGGCGCGCCTGGGCCAGGATTTCCTTCTTCTCGTCCCGGGCGGCGCGCTTTTCGATGATGGCGGCCTCCGTGGCGGAAATCTTCTGCTTCTGCGCGTCGACGTTGCCCTCGGCCACGGCCAGCTGGGTCTGCGCCTTTGCCAGCCGCGTCAGCGCCTCGTCGTGATCGCGCTTCAGATTGGCGAGCTCGTTCTCCATCCGGCCCAGCCGTGTGGCGGCCTCGTCCGAGGCCTTCTGGGCGTTCTTTTCCTCGGAGTGGATGGCGGCGGCATGCTGCGACGTGGCCAGCACTTCCTTGCGCTTCTGCTCCAGCGTCTGCTCGGCCGCGACCAGCGTTGCGTTGAGCTGGTCGATGTGCGTGCGCTGTTCCTCGTGCGCCTTCTGCTCGGCGACGACGGCCTTGCCGGTTTCGCGGAGGTCGACCTCGCGCTGCACAATGCTGTTGGCGGGCTTCTTGTGGTGACCGCCGAAAATGAGCCCGCGCCGGTCGACGAGATCGCCCTTGGGCGTCGCCACCATCAGGAAGCTGAACGCCGGGTTCGCCTTCCAGAAATCGAGGAACACACCGAGGTCGTCAGCCAGGTAGCAGGCGGAAAGAATCGAAGCCGCGGGATGGGTGTCGTCGAGATTCGCGACCGCTTCCGTGGCTGGCTTCAGCCCGGCCGGGAGGCTGATCTCTGTCTTCTGCCCTCTGACCTCTGATATCTGCAGGCACACGCTGCCGATCTTGTCGGTCTCGAGCTGGGTGAGGATCTTCTGCGCCGTGGTCAGATCGGCGACCGAGATGGCCTCGACCGACGCGCCGAGCAGGGCCTCGAGGGCCTTGGCGTATTCGGCCTTCACTTCCAGCCCTTGGGTGATGGGCGTAAATTTCTGTTCGCCGAGCAGCGCGGAGAGCCGGCCTGAGAGCAGCGCCTTGGCGCCTTCGCCGAAGCCTTCCCATTTCTCCTGCAATTGCTGGAGCAGTTTCAGCCGAGCAGCCTTCTGGGCGAGATTGCGGTCGATGTCCTGCAGCTTCCGCTGGGCCTCGCGGAATTTCTGCGTGGCGTCCTGCAGCGCGGCCTGGGCGGCCTGCGCCTCGTTGGTGGTGCGGCTCTGGTCGGCGCGGGCTTCCTCGCCGCGAGCGCGCACCTGGGTGAGCGCGAGAGTGGCGGCCTCGACCGACGCGCGCAACTGCGCGAGCTCGGTGGAGAGCTGGTCGAACCGGTTCTGGCTGGTGCGCGCGTCGACCTCGAGCCCGGAGCTCTCGGTGCGGTGGCGCGCGACGGCGCTCTCGATCTGCAGGAGGGCGAATTTGTCGGCATTGAGCTGCTGCTCGGCCTTGGTCAGCTCGCCCTCGAAGATGGCCAGCTCGCGGTTGCGGTCCTGGAACACGGCGTCGGAGCTGCCGAGCAGGCTGAGCTGCATCTGCTTGTCCTGCGCTCCGGTGTCCACCTGGGACGCGAGCTCCTTCAATTGCATCTCGAGTTCGACAAAGTCGTCCTGGCCGGCGGCGATGCGCTCGGCGAGGCCGGTGCGCTTGACCTGGGCCAGACCGGATTGGTTCTCGGCCTGCTCCTTCTGGGAGCGCAGGTCAAAGACCGCCTGCTGCGCGTCCTGCACGCGCTGGTGGAGCGAGCTGCGGGCGGCCTTTTTGCCGTCAAGCGAATGGGTGCGTTCCTCAAGCGAGGAGCGGCGCGTGTCGGCGTCGGCGCGCAGCGCGGCCACGCGGCCCTCGAGGTCGGTCAGCCAGGAGCGGAGGCGGCGGTATTGAAAGCTATCGTGGGCGAGGGCGAGATGACGGAGGCGGAAATTGACGCGCTTGTAGCGCATGGCCTTCGCGGCCTGCCGCTTCAGGCTGCCGATCTGGCGGGCGACCTCGGTGATGACGTCGGACACGCGCGCGAGGTTCTGCTCGGTGAGAGCGAGCTTGTTCATCGCCTCGCGGCGCTGGCTCTTGTATTTGGTGATGCCGGCGGCCTCCTCGAACACCACGCGGCGCTCCTCGGGCTTCGACGAGAGAATCTGGTCGATCTGGCCCTGCGCCATGATCGAGTAGCTGGTCCGGCCGACGCCGGTGTCCATGAAAAGCTTGTGGATGTCCTTCAGCCGGCAGGGCTGGCCGTTGAAGAAGTATTCGCCCAGCCCGTCGCGGCCGACGCGGCGCATGATCTCGATCTCGTGGAAATCGCTGCCGAGCTGCTTCTCGCAGTCGGTCAGCAGCAGCGCGACCTCGGAGAACTGCGCGGGCTTGCGGGTGTCGGCGCCCTCGAAGATGACATCCTGCATCCTGCCGCCGCGAAGGGCCTTGGCGCTCTGCTCGCCCAGCACCCAGCGGATGGCGTCGGCGATGTTGCTTTTGCCGCAGCCGTTGGGTCCGACGATGGCGGTGACGCCGGGTTGGAAACTGAGGGTGGTGTTGTCCGCGAAACTTTTAAATCCGTGGAGTTTTAGCGCCTTAAGATACATTGAGCTTAAAGGGAAAACTAGAGGGAGCGCCCCAGCGCTCCGCAATGGAAAAAACGCCCAAAGCAACTTCTGGGAAGGCAGGCAAACGCACGGTTGACTTAACGCCTGCTACTGGTTCTCGCGCTGCGGCGGTTTGAAGGCAGTCTTGCTGTAGGAGCGGCTTTACGCCGCGATGGAATGGGGAGCGCGCCTAAATCGCGGCGTAAAGCCGTTCCAACAACCGGCCCCCCCCGCTTGCGTCGCCGCCCGGGTTGAGCAACCTACCCGCCATGCCCGGAGCCAGCGATCCCGCCAGCCAGACCAAGCGGTTCATGCCGTGGCTGGTGGCCGTGTCGCTGTTCATGGAGAATCTCGACGCCACCATCGTCAATACCGCGGTCCCGACGATGGCCGCCAGCTTGGAGGTTACCCCGCTCAGCCTGAAAGGCGTCCTGACGAGCTATACGCTCTGCCTGGCGGTGTTCATCCCCATCAGCGGCTGGATGGCCGACCGCTTCGGCACCAAGCGGGTTTTCACATGGGCGGTTTCCCTCTTCACCTTGGGCTCGCTCCTTTGCGGCCTGGCCATGAACAGCCCCACGCTCGTCGCCGCGCGGGTCGTGCAAGGCATCGGCGGCGCGATGATGACCCCGGTGGGCCGGCTGGCGCTGGTGCGCACCTTCCCGCGGTCCGAGATGCTCGCCGCGATGAACTTCGTCGTGATTCCCGCGCTCATCGGTCCGCTGCTCGGGCCGTTTGTCGGCGGCATGATCGTCCACTGGCTGCCGTGGCGCACCATCTTCTTCGTCAACCTGCCCATCGGCCTGCTCGGGCTCTGGCTCATCAAGCGCCACATGCCCGACTATCGCGACGCCGGCGTGGCCGCGCTCGACCGGTGGGGCTTCCTGCTCTTCGGCAGCGGCATCGCCCTGCTCTCCTATGTGCTGGAGATCTTCGGCGAACACCGGCTGCCACCCGGACCGATCCTGGCTTTGCTCGCCGCTGCCGTCGGACTGCTCGCGACCTACGCCTGGCACAGCGGGCGCGTGCCCAACCCGGTATTGCGCCTGTCGCTGTTTGATGTCCGCACCTTCAATGTCGCCGTGCTCGGCGGCCTCGTCACGCGGCTCGGCGTCGGCGGGATGCCATTCCTGCTGCCGCTGCTCTACCAGATCGGCCTCGGCTTTCCCGCCTGGCAGGCCGGGCTGCTGACCATGCCGCAGGCCATCGCCGCCATCACGATGAAGATGATGAGCAAATCCATCCTCGCGCGGCTTGGCCACCGGAAGGTGCTGATCGCGAATACGGTGCTTTTCGGCGCCACCATGCTGGTCTTCTCGCTGATCGGGCCGGGCACGCCCATCTGGTGCATCCTGCTGCTCAGTTTCACGCAGGGGTTTTTCTCGGCCTTGCAGTTCACGAGCATGAACACCCTGGTCTATGCGGACATCACCGACCGCGACGCGAGCATGGCCAACAGCATCGCGAGCACCGCCCAGATGATGGCGCTGAGCTTCGGGGTGGCTTTCGCCTCGTTGCTGGCGGCGTGGTTTATCGGCCGGACGCCCCAGACGGACACCGCGAGTTTCATCCGCGCCCTGCATCATTCCTACCTGGCCCTCGGCGCCGTCACCATCCTGTCCTCCTTCGTCTTCTGGCGGCTGCAACCCAACGACGGCAACAACGTCAGCAACCGTCCCGGCACTCCCGAAGCCGCCGAGGCGGCCTGAGACGCTGCGTCCGGCGGCGCCTCTCCGCCGCCGGACTTTTCGACCAGGGCCAAACGGCCCGTCCGCCGCGAGAAACTCTTCTCGCCATCATGTGGGCCGCAGTTATAGTCGCTTTCCCCTTGGGCCGAGGGCACCTCATCCAATGATGTCACCAGATTCTATGGTGTTCCCTGTCCGGCTGCGCCTGCTGTCGGCCGTTCTTGTGCTTGGCTTGGCGGGTTTCGGACCGGGCTCGCGAGCGCTCGCCGTGGCACCCGCCGAAGCGGTGACCCTCCAGCTCAAATGGCACCACCAGTTCCAATTCGCCGGCTATTACGCCGCGCAGGCGAGGGGCTACTACGCGGACGCGGGGCTGAAGGTCAGGATTCTCGAAGGCGGCACCGACCGGCCGCCCCTCGCTGCCGTTTTGCGGGGAGACGCCCAGTTCGGCGTCGGCGACTCGGATGTGTTACTGGCCCGCATGCGCGGAGAACCAATCGTGGTCTGTGCGGCCATCTTCCAGCATTCCCCCTACGTGCTGCTGAGCCGGCGGGATCGCAACATCCGCTCGCCGGCCGACCTGATCGGGGCCACCATCATGCTGTCGGACGACCAGGGTGATGCCACCTTTCGCGCGATGATGATGCGCGAGGGCATCGATCCGAAACGGGTCAGGATCCTGCCCCACACCTGGAATCTTTCGGATCTGATCGAGCGCCGGGTCGATGCCGTTTCCGCCTACGCGATGGTGGAGCCGGCCCAGCTTCGGGCCCGCGGCGTCGAACCGGCGCTGCTCCAAAGCATCGACTACGGGGTGGACTTTTACGGCGACACGCTCTTCTCGACCGCAGGGCAAATCGCCGCATACCCGAAACGCACCGCCGCTTTTGTCCGCGCCAGCTTGAAGGGATGGGACTACGCCATGGAACATCCGGAAGAGATGGCGACGTTGATCCTGAAGATGGACGGGGTGGCGGCCCGGGGGGTGACCCGCGAGGACTTGCTGAGCGAAGCCAAAGGGATGAGGCCCTACCTCCTCCCGGAGGTGGTGGAAATCGGGCACATGAACTCCGGGCGCTGGCAGCACATTGCCGACACCTTCACTGCCCTGCACATGGCCCCGGCGGGCTTCTCGCCGGCCGGCTTCATGTATCAGCCCAACCCGCCGCTCGACCCGGGTGTCCTGCGCTGGGCCGCGGGTCTGGGCGTGGCAATCATCCTCGGCACCGCGCTCGTGCTGCTCTGGATCGTGGAAATGCGCCGCCGGGTGCGCAAGCGGACCGGCGAACTGCAGAAAGAGGTCAATCACCGCCGACAGATCGAACTGGACCTGCTGTCCAGCGAGGAACGATTCCGCCAGCTGGCCGAGAATATCAGCGAAGTGTTCTGGGTCATCGACGTGCGCAACCGTCGCATTCTCTACGTGAGTCCGGCTTACGAAAAAGTTTGGGGCCGGCCCCGGGAAAGCCTGTATGCTTCGCCGGATGGCTGGCTGGAAAGCATTCATCCGACGGACCGGACCCGCATCGCCGCGGCCGTGGCGACCCGACAGATGAGCAGCGACTACAACGAGGCCTACCGGATAGTGCGCCCCGACGGCGCGCTGCGCTGGATTCACGATCGGGCCTATCCGGTCCGGAACGCCGCCGGTGAGATCTATCGCATCGTCGGCATCGCCCAGGACATCACGGAGCGGAAGGCCGCCGACGCCCAGCTCCTCGAACAGGCCTCCCTTCTCGAGAAGATGCGGGACGCCATCATCGTTCGCACGGTGGACGGACAGATCACGTTCTGGAACCGCGGCGCGGAACTGATCTATGGCTGGAGCGCCCAGGAAACCCTCGGCCAGTCGGCCCGCGACCTGTTTTTCCGGGATCCGACCGTGTTCGACCGGGCCATGCTCCACCTGCTCCGGCAGGGGAATTGGGATGGCGAGATGTCCCAGATCGGCAAGGACGGCCGGACCGTCGTTGTCGACGCCCGCTGGACGCTGCTGCGGGGCGAAGAGGGACGGCCGGACCGGGTGCTCTGCATCAACACCGACATCACCCAGCGCAAGCTGCTGGAGCAGCAGGTTCTCCGGGCCCAACGAATGGAGAGCATCGGCACGCTCGCCAGCGGCATCGCGCACGACCTGAACAATGTGCTGGCCCCGATCCTCATGTCCATCGCCCTGCTCAAGCTCAAGATGCCGGACGATGAAAAAGTGCAGCGGCAGATCGAACAGCTCGCCGCCAACACGGAGCGCGGCGCCAAGCTCGTCCGGCACCTGCTGTCCTTCGGCCGCGGGTTCGAGGGCGAACGCATTCCCGTTCAGCCCAAGCACGTCGCCCGGGAGGTGGCGCAGCTCGTCGAGGACACCTTTCCGAAAAACATCGAATTCGACTTCAGCTTCGAGCCCGATCTCTGGAACATCGTCGGCGATCCCACCCAGTTGCATCAGATCCTGCTCAATCTCTGCGTCAATGCGCGCGATGCCATGCCGCGGGGCGGCCGGCTCTCGCTCCACCTCGGGAACGCCCTCGTGGATGAGAAAATCTCCGCCCTGCATCTGGAATCCAAGCCGGGATCCTATGTGCTCATGACCGTGACGGACACGGGCATCGGCATCCCCGATGCGATCCGCGAGAAAATCTTCGACCCGTTCTTCACCACCAAGGCGCCGGGCAAAGGCACCGGCCTCGGCCTCTCCACCACGCTGGCCATCGTCAGGAATCACGGCGGATTCCTCAGCTGTCAAAGCGCAGTTGGCGAAGGCACCACCTTCAAAATCTATCTGCCGGCCAGCGTCTCCGATGTGCCGCCCGTGATCATCGATAAACCCGAGCAACTGGAGGGACGAAATGAACTCATCCTGGTGGTCGATGACGAGGCGGTCATCCGGGATGTGGCCCGGCATATTCTGGAACAATACGGCTATCGGGTGCTGCTGGCGGAGAATGGCATTCAGGCCGTCTCCCTGTATGCCCTCCACCGCAGCAAGATTGCCGTCGTCATCTCCGACATGACCATGCCGATCATGGATGGTCCTGCCACCATCCTCGCCCTTCGCGGCATCAATCCCAGCGTCAAGATCATTGCCTCCAGCGGCCACGGCGCCGAGGCGGCCCGCGGCGAGGCGGGATCGGTCGGCGCGAACGTCGCCTACTTCATCGCCAAGCCCTACACGACCGAAAATCTGCTGCAGGCGCTCCGGAGCGTGATCG
>JAYVZM010000446.1:0-7633 GCA_043783345.1 Verrucomicrobiota bacterium | reverse complement strand
GAGCAGTCCGGGCGAATCGGGCATCAGCGACGCGGACGGCACGATCGTGTGGCCGTGCTTGGCGGCGAGCGGCGCGAAGGTGCCGTCGGCGTTCGCGTTAAACTGGATGAAGACGTGGTTCCAGATCTCGATGCAGCGCGAGTCGGAGGCGTTGACGCGCTTGCGGCCTTCGGCCTCGTCGTCGGAGGGCAGCAGGTTGAAATGGATCTCCGAGCACGGACCGCAGGGGCCGGTGTCGCCCATCATCCAGAAATTGTCCTTCTTGTTGCCGTTGACGATATGGACCTTGGGGTCGAGGGCGGCGGCCTCGAACAGGCCGGCCCAGATGTCGTAGGCTTCCTGGTCGAATGTGGACGGGTCGCCCTTGGACTTGTCGGGCGAGTAGACGGTGGCGAAGAGGCGTTTCGGGGGGATGCCCCAGACCTTGGTGAGCAGTTCCCAGCCCCAGGTGAGCGACTCCTTTTTGAAGTAGTCGCCGAAGGACCAGTTGCCCAGCATCTCGAACATGGTGTGGTGGTAGGTGTCGAAACCGACGTCCTCGAGGTCGTTGTGCTTGCCGCCGGCGCGGATGCATTTCTGGGTGTCGGCCACGCGCTGCCACGGGGCGGACTGGTCGCCGAGGAAGTAGGGCACGAACTGGTTCATGCCGGCGTTCGTGAACAGCAGATTGGGCGCCGTCGGCATGAGCGAGGACGACGGCACGATCATGTGCGATTTCGAGGCGAAGAAATCCAGGAACGACTGGCGGATTTTGGCGGAAGTCATTGGCGATGGAATCCAGTAGGGAGATTCCCGAACGGGCCAGCTAAAATGGCCGGCGAGCGGGGGGAAAGCAGAATTTGCGGAGGCCATCGCTCGCCGAGGCCGGGAAAGGGCACTTGCTATAGGTAGGGTTGTCCACACAATGCGTTAACGCCGGACAGTTGGCGCACCATGGCGGAGTCATTGTTAGTTGTAAGGGGCCAAGTGACTGTTGCTGTGGTGGGTTCCGCCCCACAATGACCCACAAAAACAGTGCCCGCATGACGTCCGATGTTCGCAGTCGGTGTAGGGACGTCTTTCCTGAGACCATCCCGACGATGGCTTTAGCAGGTCAGGTGGCGGTTTCGGCTGAGAGAAAGCTAGCCAAGTCCGAGGAAGCGCCTTGTGGACAAGAAATGGCAACAAAACGCCAAGGTATGGCGAGCAATGCGGGGTGGTTGGGGCTAAGCTCTGACTGGGCCACAAACTCCGCCAACAAACCTTTCACGCCGGCCCGCGGAAGAATCAATGTGCCCATGTTTTTACCAATCGAGTTCATGCCGCTAACCGTCGCCCTCCCGTGGGCGGCATCGGAGGGACGAGTCCCGGATTGGCGAGATACGGACAGGGGGCGTAATGAAGGCTAGAACGACCCAACTGGCCGTGAGGCTCGCCGCAGCCTACGCCTTGATCGCGACGGGCTGGATACTGCTTTCGGATCACGTCCTGGCCATATTGATCTCGGACGCCGGCCGGCTCAACCAGTGGCAAACTTACAAGGGCGTGTTTTTTGTGACGATCACCACCGTTCTGTTGGCGGTGATGTTGCGCAGTTATCTGCTGAAATGGGAGGCCGAGGCCAACGCCCGGATGGAGACTGGGGCCAAGCTCAGGACGATAACCCGGGAGACGGATGCGCTCCGGGCTGCGCTGGACGAGCATGCCATCGTGGCCATCACGAACCCGCAGGGGAAAATCGTCTACGTCAACGACAAGTTTTGCGCCATTTCCAAGTATGCCCGCGAGGAATTGATCGGCCCCGATCACCGCATGATCAATTCGGGCCACCATCCCCGGGAATTCATGCGCGACCTCTGGAGCACCATCGCGAACGGCCGGACGTGGAAGGGGGAAATCAAAAACCGGGCCAAGGACGGAGCCTATTACTGGGTGGACGCCACCATCGTGCCGTTTCTCGACGAACGCGGCAAGCCCACCCAATATGTGACCATCCAGACGGACATCACCGTGCGCAAGAAGGCGGAGGAGGCGTTGCGCTTCCACGAAGGACTTCTGCGGGAAACCGGTCGGATCGCCCATGTCGGAGGCTGGGAATTCGATGCCGTCACGGGGAAGGGCACTTGGACCGAGGAGGTGGCCCGAATCCATGAGCTCGATCCCGGCCAGGCTACCGACATGCAGTTTGGCCTGGATTTTTATAAGGGAGAATCGGGCCGTCTGATCCAAGCCGCGGTCCGGGAGGCGGTCGAGGCGGGCAAGTCGTATGACTTGGAATTGGTCCTGACCACGGCGAAGGGAAACCAGAGGTGGGTCCGGACGATCGGTCACCCGATCACCGAAAAAGGCCGGGTGGTGAAGGTGCATGGTTCATTCCAGGACATCACCGAGCTCAAGCAGGCCGAGGCGGCGCGGATGGCCGAGCGGGATTTGCTCCGCACCCTGTTCGACCTCCTGCCGGACTATATTTACGTCAAGGACGCGCAAAGCCGGTTCCTCGCCTGCAACGACCGGTGTGCGCGGCACATGGGGGCAGCCTCCCATCACGAGGTGCTGGGCCGGACGGACGAGGACTTCTTTTCGCCGGAACAGGCCGCCGAGTTTCGCGCCGACGAGCTGACGGTGCTGGCGGGCACGCCGCTGATCGACAAGCAGGAGACCTCGGCGCAGCCGGACGGGCATCACCGGTTTTACCTGACCACCAAGCTGCCCCGGCGCGACAGCAGCGGGAAAGTCATCGGCATCGTGGGCATCGGGCGGGACATCACCGAACAAAAATTGCTCGAGGAGAAATTCCTGCGGTCGCAGCGGCTGGAGGCCATCGGCACCCTGGCGGGCGGGGTGGCCCACGATTTGAACAACATCCTCGCGCCGATGCTGATGGCGGCGGGATTGCTGAAGCACAAGCTGGTCAATCAACGCGACCGCGAAATCCTGTCGATGGTCGAGCTCGGCGCGCAGCGCGGCGCCAACATCATCAAGCAACTGCTCACTTTCAGCCGGGGCGTCGAGGGGGAACGCGTCAACGTCCAGATCCGGCACCTGATCGACGAGATGGTGCACCTGATGAGGGAGACCTTTCCCCGCAACATTGAGATCCGCCAGCACATTCCGAGCGACCTGTGGAGCGTGGTCGCCGACGCGACGCAGCTGAACCAGGTGCTGATGAACCTCTGCGTCAACGCGCGCGACGCCATGCCCGACGGCGGCCGGTTGACCCTCGAAGTTTGCAACACGGAATTGAGCGAAGAGGAATCGAACATCCACGTGGCGGCCAAGCCGGGCCCGTATATCATCATCAAGGTCTCGGACACCGGCCACGGCATACCGCCCGCGGTCATCGACCGGATCTTCGATCCCTTCTTCACGACGAAGGGCATCGGCAAAGGAACCGGGCTCGGTCTGTCCACCGTCGTCGGCATTGTGAAAAGCCACGGGGGTTTTCTGACCGTCTACAGCGAGCCCGGCCGGGGAGCGGCCTTCAAGGTCTACCTGCCGGCGAGCCGTGATCCCGTGCTGGCCCGGACGAGCGCGTCGACCCCGCCGATGCCGGTCGGCCACAATGAACTGATTCTCGTGGTGGACGACGAGGAACTTATTTGCGAGACGATCAGCCGCACCCTGATGTCCCGGGGGTATCGCGTGCTCACGGCCTGCAATGGCGAGGAGGCCATCCAGGTGTTCAGCCAGCACCACGATGCCGTGCGGCTGGTGTTGACCGATGTCATGATGCCGGTGATGGGTGGCGTGGAACTCATCCAGGCGCTGCGGGTGCTGGAACCCGAGATCAGGATTCTGGCGACAAGCGGGTTGGATCAGGATGACCGCCGGGTCGAACTGTTGGCCTTGGGTGTCACGGAAATCCTCGGCAAGCCCTTCGCACCGGCGCAGCTGCTGAAAATGGTGGAGCAGGCGCTGAGCAGCGGTCCGGTCCAGCGGGTGGGAATTTGACCGGGGTCCATCGCTCGCGGCGTGCCGCCCCTTTGGCGTTGCACGCGAACCGCCGGGTGCGCGATGGTGACAGGATGAAAATCCATGTGCTGCCCTCCGGTCCGATCCAGACCATCGGCTACCTGCTGACCGAGTCCAAACTCGGGGCGGCGGTGCTCGTCGATGCACCCGGCGGCATCGGGGAGAAGATCGCCCCCGTGCTGGCGAAGGAGGGCTGCACCTTGAAGGAACTGTGGCTGACGCACGGCCACTGGGATCACACGCAGGATGCGGCGCGGGTCAAACGGGACTTGGGGGTCCGGGTGCTCGCCCATCAGGCGGACCAGGCGTTGATCGAGACACCGGAAGTCATGGAGGAATTCATGGGGGCCCGCATGGGACTCGAGGGCGTCAAGGTTGACGCCTGGGTCGGTCAAGGCGACCGCCTGGCCGCGCTGGGGCGCGAGTTTGAGGTGCGGCATGTGCCGGGGCATTGTCCGGGCAACGTGCTGTTTTATGTCGCCGCCGCCCGCGCCGCCTTTGTCGGCGATGCGCTGTTCCACCGCGGGGTGGGGCGCTGGGATCTGCCCGGGGGCAGCCTGGAAATCCTGACCCGGTCGATCCGCGGACAAATCTACACGCTGCCGGATGAGACCGTGGTCTTCCCCGGCCACGGGCCGCGCACGACGGTCGGCGAGGAAAAAACCGGCAACCCCTACGTGAGCCTGTCCGCCGCGGCTCCGGCATCATGATGGCCGACGATCACGAGCGTTTCATGCAGCGGGCGCTGGCGGTGGCACGCCGCGGCTGGGGCACGACGCATCCGAACCCGATGGTCGGAGCCCTGATTGTCGAGGACGGGGAGGTGGTCGCGGAGGGATTTCACACCGTGGTCGGCGAAGCCCATGCGGAGGTCAGCGCCCTGCAGGTGCTCGGCCGGAAGCCGAAGCCCGGCGCCACGCTTTATGTGACGCTGGAACCCTGCTGCACCCACGGGCGGACGCCGCCGTGCACCGACGCCATCGTCGATGCGGGCATCGCGCGGGTGGTGGCGGGGGCGACGGATCCGAATCCGGCGCATGCGGGCAAGGGCTTCGATGTGCTGCGGGCCGGCGGCGTCGAGGTCATCACCGGCGTGCTGGCCGCGGATTGCGCGGATCTGAACCTGATTTTCAACCACTGGATCACGACCGGGCGCCCGTTGTTTGCGGCCAAATCCGGGGTGACGCTCGACGGCAAGGTGGCCACGCGCACGGGCGATTCGAAATGGATCACCGGGGAACTGGCGCGCGCCGACGGGCATCGCTGGCGCCGCCTGTTCCCGGCCATCGCGATCGGCGCCGGCACCGTGCGGGCCGACAACCCGCGGCTCACGGCCCGGGTCGGGGACACCGAGTGGTGCCCCTGGCGGTTTGTCTTCGACGGCCTCCTGCGCACGGTGACGGACAAGGCCATGCCGAATCTCTACACGGATGAATTCCGCGAGCGGACGATCGTCGTGACCACGCCCCACGGCGGCCTGGGCTACGTGCGCAAGCTGAATGCCCTCGGAGTGAAGACGTGGGTGCTGCCGGCGGCCTCGCCCAAGGTGAATTTCACGGACTTCCGTCAACGCTGCGCCGCCGAGGGCATCACCGGGGTGTTTTTCGAGGGTGGCGCGCAATTGCTCAGCGAGCTGCTGCTCGGGCGCGAACTGGACTACCTGCTGGTGTATCATGCCCCGGTGCTGTTCGCCGACGACAAGGGCAAAAGCATCCTGCGCGGTTTGCGCACGGAAAACCTCAGCCACGCGGTGCGGCTGGAGCGGGTGCGGCACGAGGTGCACGGCGACGACACCCTGATGCGCGGCTTTCTGAAGTATCCGGGCAAGATGTTCGCGGACGAGGCGTTTTTCGCGCGAAAAACCCATGGCGAGTGAGGGAAGAAGTGAGAGTGAAGGTGAAGCGGACCGCATGAGCCCGAAGGTCATTCATCTCGCCACGGGCAACGCGCACAAGGCGCGGGAATTCCAGCGGCTGGCCGACGAATCGGGCCTGCGGGTGCAAATCATTCCCGCGGCCAGGATGCCGGAGGTGGCGGAGGACACGGGGACGTTCGCGGGCAACGCCCGGAAAAAAGCGGCGGCGCTCAAGACGGGGTTGCCCCCGGAAGCCTGGGTGCTGGCGGACGACAGCGGGGTATGCGTCGACGCGCTGGGCGGTGCGCCGGGAGTGGAATCGGCCTACTACGCCGGGCCGCAACATGACAGCGCCGCCAACCTGCGGAAGCTGGCGGAGGTGATGCGCGATGTGCCGGAGGGCCGGCGCGGTGCGCACTTTCTCTGTGTATTGTTGTTGCTCGGACCGGACGGCGTGGAGCACACGGTCGAGGGACGCTGCGTCGGCACGCTCCGGCATGAGCCTGCGGGCGGAAACGGCTTTGGCTACGACCCGCTGTTCGAGCCCGCCGGCTATGACCGGACCTACGCGGAACTGGACGAGGCCACCAAAAACAAGATCAGCCACCGCGGGCGCGCGTGGCTGAAATTGGCGGAGTGGGTGAGGCGGTCAGTGTCCGGTTAGCGCAGGCCCTCGATCGTTGTCTTCATGGAATCGTATTCAGTCTTGGTCAACTCACGGAAGCCGACCCGGCTGTTGCCCAGCACGATGGGCTCAAGGGGCAAGTCGTGGTTCACCGTGCGGAAATTCTGATGCAAGCCCCAGAAACGGCCGGGTGCCAGGTAGCAGCGGCTGTTGGTGAAGGGTTCCATGGCGACCCGGCTTTCATACAGGCCGACGATCGACCCACGGATGTAGAGGCTGTCGCCCGACCAGCTTTCCAGCAGGCGCGGGAAATTGTTTGCGCCACCACCGTTCACCCGGTTGCCCTTGACGACGGGATCACCCGTGGCCGCGTGACTCCAGGTGGGGACGAAACCATCGGTCACGGCAGGACTTTCCGGGACCGACCCATAGGTCGCCACAAAGCCGGCGCTGTGGTTCGTGGGCACGATGCCCATGAGCAGGGCGGTGGACATTTCGGTGCTCACGGCTCCCAGCTTGGTGGTGGCGGCCGTGCCGAGGGTTCCCGGCGTGCTATCGGTCGGCATCAGGCCCGGTTTGAGGCCGGTGGTGATATAAACGCCATCCTGGCCACCCGCGAGAGTGTCACCGGTGCTGGACCCGGTGCGCCAGCCGGAACTGCTGGCGGAGGCGGGCAGGGCACTGAGCGCGTCGTTCCAACCGTTGACCTGGCCGCTGCCCGTGCCGGTCCAAGTGGGATGGGACAGCGCCGTGAAGGCGTCACCCATGACGGCGCAAAGATACTCGTTGGCGGAATCGGGATAGCGGGCGCTGAAGCCGCCGTTGCCGGTCGCCGCGGGGGTGGAGTTGATGTTGCCGTCGGCGTTGAAGTGGCCGACGATGTAGACGGCGTCGTTGGTGACAAAAGTGAAGCCCGTCTTGCCGCTGGTGGTCAGACTGACCACCGGGCCGCGGCCGTTCCAGAGACGCACTCCCGAGTCGACGCGATCGGCGATGCCGGCGACGGTCTGCTTGCGAACCTCGGCATCCATCGAGTGGAGGTAGACGGCGATGCCATCATACCAGGCGGAAGCACTGGTCGGGTCGGTCAGATCGGCCGCCGGGACCGCAAAAGACCGCGGATCGGTAAAGATCGTCGAGTCCTCGGGGTTGGCAGGCACGTAATACAGCTGGTAAGGATTCTGCAGCGTCTGGGTGGCGAC
>JAYVZM010000445.1:0-17770 GCA_043783345.1 Verrucomicrobiota bacterium | reverse complement strand
GCAACGTCGCTACCTCGACAAATGCGCCGGGGAACTCGGCCTCACCTTGGTCCCAACTCATGCTCAATCCACATAAGTTCATTGGCAGCGCAGCGAAGGATCCATCGGTAGCATCGTTCACAGACAGCCCTTGGAACATCCTGCTGGATTCTTCGCTGCGCTCAGAATGACAGAGGGCGGAGTAGGGGCGCAGTCTGCCTGCGCCCCTACGAAGCAGAACGAATATGCCGGGGTGGTTCATTTCACCGCTTCGCTCGTCAGCTGGCCCTTGGTGAGATGGACGGTTCGCGCCGCCCGCGCCGAGGCGTGCGGATCGTGGGTGACCATGATGATGGTCTTGCCGTGCTCGCGGTTGAGCGCCTGGAGCAGGTTCAGGATCTCGTCGCCCGCCTTGCGGTCGAGGTCGCCCGTCGGCTCATCGCACAGCAGCAGGGTCGGGTCGGTGACGATGCCGCGCGCGATGCCCACGCGCTGCTGTTCGCCGCCGGACAGCGTGCGCGGATAGTGCTTCGCCCGGTGCGACAGGCCGACCATGGCCAGGGCGGTGTCGACGTGTTTCTGCCGCTGGGCCTTGGTGAGGGACGTGAGCAGGAGCGGCAGCTCCACGTTGCGCTCGGCCGTGAGGACCGGCATCAGGTTGTAGAGCTGGAAGACAAAGCCGATGTGCCGCGCGCGCCACGCCGCGAGCTGGCGGTCGGAGAGAGTGTCGATGCGGTCGCCCGCGACCTCGACGGTGCCCTTGGTCGGGCGGTCGAGCCCCCCGATCAGGTTTAGCAGGGTGCTCTTGCCGGAGCCGGACGGTCCCATCAGCGCGAGGAACTCGCCGGTCGGCACCTGGAGGGTCAGGTTCGACAGCACATGGATCTCCTCGGAGCCGCGACGGAAGATCTTTTCCACGCCGTCCACACGCACCAGCGCGCCATTGTTCGAAATCGGGTTGCTCATAAGTTCCTTTCCTTGACGTTGGCCCCATCCGTTAAGCCCGGGGGGAAGTCCAAGGCAACCTTTTCCCCCGCGGCCACGCCGGCGCTGAGTGTCGCCTCGGCATCCTGCGTGCCGGCCACGGTCACGGCCCGGCGCTCGGCCCGGCCGTTCAGGATGACGAACACGACGTCGCGCCCGTCGAGGCTTTGCACCGCACCTTTGGGCAGGAGCACGCTCCGTCCCGCGCCGCCGGCCGGGAGGGCGCCCGTGTCGCGGAAGGCCACCTTCACCGCCATCTGCGGCAGGATGCGCGGGTCCAGCTGGTCGAATCCGACGCGGACGCGGACGGTCGACTTCTGCCGGTCGGCGGTCGGGATGATCGCGATGACCCGGCAGGGGATTTTCCATCCGGCATAGGCGTCCAGGGTCGCATCGACCGGCTGGCCGGGCGAGACGCGGTTGATGTAGCTTTCGTTGACGTCGATTTCGATCTCGCGCGAATCCATGTCGACGATGGTGCAGATGCCGGTGCGGGTGAAACCGCCGGAAGACATCGGTGAAATCATCTCGCCCGGCTGCGCATTCTTCGAGGTGACGATGCCGGCAAACGGCGCGCGGATGATCGTGTCTTCCAGCTGCTGCTGCCAGATGGCGACGGTGCGCTCGCCCACGGTCACAGCGGTCTCCTGCTGGGCCAAACGGGCGCGCAGCGCCTGCGCCGCCGCCGCCGCATGATCGTAATCGGCCTGGGCCGCGACATTGCCCTGGATGAGTGAACCCTGGCGCCGCTGGTCCTGCTCCGCCTCCTTGAGCCGCACGCGGGTTTCCTCCAGCGCGGCCTGCGCCGAGGCGAGTTGCGCCTGGGCCAGCTGCAGGCTCCCCCGGACATTGGTGTCGTCGAGCCGCGCTAGAATCTGGCCGGCTTCCACCTTGATCCCCTCCTCAATGAGAATCTCCGTCACCTTGCCGGTGACCTTTGAAGAGACGGTGGCCTCGCGGCGGGCGGTGACATAACCGGAGGCATTCAGCACGGTGCGGTCGGCGCCAGCGCCTGCCGTCTCGGCCGGACGCGCCACGGCGGTGCGCACCTCGACGGCCTTGGGCCGCGAGGCCCACCAGGCCCCCAACAACCCCAGCATCAGGATGACGGTGGCGCCAGTCATCAACAGGGGCCGCCGGGGCGAATCCGGTTTTGCGCTGCGTTCGATGCGCAGGTCGTCCAGCCTCGGTTGCGAGGGGTTCATGGGCGGGCATCCAAACAGCCTATTGTCCCGGAGGTCAATTGTGATACGAGCAGGACCGCCGGTCCTGCCGCCCGCTCTTTATTGGCGGTGGTGGCTTGAAGTGCCGGCCCTTTTCCTTCATCGCTGGCCCGGTTGCCATGGCTTCACCCGCCCCTTCGCCCCTCATCGCGCAGTTCCAGCAGACCTTCGGCCGCGCGCCGGCGGTGGTCGCGCGCGCGCCGGGCCGGATCGAGTTCATCGGCAACCACACCGATTACAACGGCGGGGCCGTGCTCGGCGCGGCGATCGACCGCTATGTATGGGCGGTCGCCGCCGCCAATCCGGACGGACGGATGCGCTTCTTCAGCGACAGCACCGGCACCGTGCTGGAGCTGCCGGAGGACCGGGAAGCGCGCTTCACCGGGGCGGATTCCTGGGCCAACTATCCGCTGGGGGTCTGGCGCAGCCTGCAGGACTTCCACCTGCCCCGGCCGGCGGGGTTCGACCTGCTGGTCGCCTCCAACCTGCCGGTGGGCGCCGGACTCAGCAGCAGCGCCGCGCTGGAACTCGCCGTGGCGCTGGCCTTGCTGGGACTGAAACACGCGACCGTTCCGCCCGCGCAACTCGCCGCGCTCGGCCGCCAGGCCGAAAATAAATACGTCGGCGTGCCCTGCGGCATCCTCGACCAGGGCACGAGCGCGTTTGGCCAGGCGGATCACCTGGTGCACATCGACTGCCGCGGCCCCACCTTCTCGCTGGTGCCCTTGCCCCACGCGGCGCATCTCTGGATTTTCAACACGCGCGAAAAGCATGCGCTGATCGACGGGCTCTACGCCACCCGGCACCGCGAATGCCAGGAAGCCGCCGCGGCGCTCGGCGTCGGCCTGCTCGCCGACCTCACGCCGGCGCAGTTCCGCGCTGCGGAGCACAAGCTGACCCCGGTGCTCGCGCAGCGCGCGCGGCATGTGGTGGAGGAACACGCCCGGGTGGCGGAGACGGTGGCGGCGCTGGAACGCGGCGACCTGGCCGCGGTCGGCCGCCTGCTCACAGCCTCGCATCGCAGTTCCCAAAAACTGTTCGAGAACAGCACGCCCGCGCTGGACCAACTCGTCGACCTGCTGGAGGCGCACCCGGCTATCCATGGCGCGCGGCTGACCGGCGGCGGTTTCGGCGGCGCGGTGGTGGCGCTGACCCGCGACACTTTTACGGAGAGCGACGCGCGGGCCATTCTAGACCCTTACCGCCAGACCCGGGGCCGGGCGCCCGAGATACTGCACCTCCAAAGCGCCGACGGCGCCCGGGTGATCTGGCGGGGCTGAGCCGGTTTGATTTGTAGGAGCCTGCTTGCAGGCGATTCACGATTCACGCCACCGGACAACATTCTGGATCGCCTGCAAGCAGGCTCCTACAAAAGGAACGAAATCGCGGGCGGGGCCGTCCGGCAAATCACTCCTCCGGCAGCGGCTGACCCCGGGTCTCCGGGAGGAAGGGCAGGACCGCGAGGCCGAGCAGCAGCACGAGGCTCACCCACAGGCCCGCGGTGCGGAACGCCTCGAGATCGCCGCCGAGCCGCGCGGTGATCCGGCCCACGGTGAACGGCGCCGTCGCGGCGACGAACCGGCCGACGTTGTAGCAGAAGCTCGTGCCGGTGCTGCGCAGGCTGGTCGGGAAAAGCTCGGGCAGATAAATCGCGTAGACGGCGAAGACCGAGAGCTGGCCGAAGCCCAGCAGGGGCAGCATCCAGAAGATCTGGCCGAACTCGCGGAGATACCGGAAGACCAGCACCGTCGACAGGAAGGAGCACAGCAGCGCGATCACGCCGGCGATCCGGCGGCCCTTCACCTGCGCGACCCAGGCGAGAGTCATCATGCCGGCGAAGCCGCCGATGTTCTGCAGCAGGAGGCCGGCCGAGCGCCAGAAGGCCTGTTCGCTCGCGAGTGCGTCCGCCGAGAGGTGCGAGGCGATGAGGTGTTGCTGGACGATGGCGCCGACGATCCGCGGGTGGAAATTGCCGATGCCCCACAGGCCGACGATGCCGGCAAGGCAGAACACGAGGCCGAGCCAGGCGTTTTTCCGCCAGCGCGGATGGCCCAGCAGCGAGGCGTAGGAGCCGAATCTCACCCCGCGCGTGGCGCCCTCGGCGCGCGCCTGCACCCATTTTTCCGGCTCCTTGAGCCGGCGGAGAATGAAGACGCAGAGAAAGGCCGGCACCGCGCCGACAAGAAAAATGGCCTGCCAGGCCTGCAGCCCGAGCGGCAGCAGGTGACGCGCAGCGAGCGCGCCGATGCCCATGCCGATGAGCCCCGCCAGGATGTTGCCCCAGGTGGAGAGAGATTGCAGCAGGCCCAGTGCCGGGGCGCGGGTGTGGTCGGGGATCGAGTCGGCGACGAGCGCCACCGCGAGGCCGAACACCCCGCCCACGCCGAGACCCGAGAGAAGACGATAGACGCAGAAATCAAAAAAACTCGTGGAAAAGGCGTTCAGTCCGGTGAAGACCGAATAGAGCAGCACGCTGATGGTCAGAATGCGCGCCCGGCCATAGCGATCGCCCAGCGCGCCGAAGATCAGGCCGCCGCCGGCCCAGCCGAGCAGAAAGACCGAGGTGGTGTAAGGCGCGTAGCTCGTAGCCTGCGCCTTGTCGGGAATGAGGGCGTCCATCGCGGCGTCGCGCGCGAGGTTGAAAAACTGGGCGTCGAGACAGTCGAACAGCCACGCCAGCGAGGCGATGTTGAAGACGAACCAGTGCTGCCGGTCGAGCGAGCGCCACCACGCCGTTGCGGCCTGCTGGCCGCCCGGTGTTTGTCCTGGGCCCTCCGGCCGAGGCAAAGGTTGCGTGGAAGGAGCCGTCATGGAAAGATTTTGTAGGGCTGCCGCTTGTCGGCAGCCGCGGCCCGGCGGCAAGCGCCGGCCCTACATGGACGAAACAGGATCATCAGGAGAGTTTCACCGGCACGCCGCGCCGGGCGGATTGGTAGACGGCGTCGACGAACGCCACGGCCTTGCGACCCTCGCGGCCGTCGAGGGCGTGCGGGCGGTTCGCGTGGATCGCATCCACAAAATCCTGCAACTGGCGCCGGTGGCCCTCGGTGCCGATGCCGCTCGGGTTGCTCGCGCCGGAACCGGGGTCGCCAGCCAGGCCGGCGGCGCGGATGGCGTCGTCTTCGGGGCGCGGTTCGCGGAATTCCCAGCGCACGATGCGGTCATCCTCAAGCACGATGGAGCCGTGTTCGCCGCAAAGCTCGTGGCGGCGCGACCAGCCGGGCCACAACGCGGTGCTGGCCTCGAAGGCGCCGAGCGCCCCGCCGCCGAATTTGAGCGCGGCGCAGGCGGTGTCCTCGACCTCGATGCCGGTGTGCACGCGCCGCGTGGTCCAGGCGAAAACCTCGGCCGGCATCCCGGCGAACCATTGGAGCAGGTCGAGGCCGTGGATGGCCTGATTGATGACCGCGCCGCCGCCGTCGTTGGCCAGCAGGCCGCGCGGCGGCGTGTAATACTGGGCGGTGCGGTGCCACTTCACGTAATTGCTCGCCAGCACGAGCCGGCCGAGCCGGCCGGCGTCAATCGCGGCCTTCACCGTGCGGGCGCCGTCGCCGAACCGGCCCTGGAAAATCGGCGCGACGCGCACCCCGGCGGCCTCGGCGGCCCGGAGGATCTCGTCGGTGCGGGCGGGATCGATCTCGATCGGTTTCTCGATGACCACGTGCTTGCCGGCGCGGATGGCGGCCAGGGCCGGGGCGAGGTGCGCGGCACTCGGCGTGGTGATGCAGACGATGGCGATGTCGGGTCGGGCGAGGAGCGCCGCGAGGTCGGTGGTGTGGAACGGCACCTGGTGCTTAGTGGCGAAGGCGGCGGCTTTGGCGGGGTTGCGCGTCGCGATGCCCACGAGCCGCGCGCCGTTCAACTGCGCGATGGCCTGGGCATGAAAGTCGGCGATCATGCCGAGGCCGACGACGCCAAAACCTAAGGGGGTTGCTGCCATGCGCGGGTAATGAAAGAGAGCGGATCGAAGCTTTGCGGCGCGACGATGTCGAGCGCTTCCTCCGGGGCTGAAGCTAGAGCGAGCAAGTCTGTCGTCGTTCAGATTTCGCGCGCTATCAAGGCCAACGACAAATCCAACACATCCCGCCCCGCCGGGCACCCCTCTCCCAGAGGGGATTCTCGCCTGCGCAGGTTTGGGTCCGCGCTGGAGAGGGGTGGCGCGAAGCGACGGGGTGGGTTGGCGGCGCCGTCGTTATGACTGCTTGATTACCGCCCGCCGGGGTTTGTGTATTCGGAAAAATTTGTTCTAGTCGAATGCGGATGGTTCCCCCGCCATCTGCCGCACATCAAACTCGCCGCCGCCCCATGCCTGCCCAAACTCCGCTGGTCCCCTCCGGCCTCGACCGTCGCCACTTCCTACAGGTGCTGGGGGCCGGCGCCGCCACCCTCGTCACGTCCGCCTCCGCCCAAACCCCGCTTCCCATGAACCAGAAATCCGACGGCATGAACTACGCCCCCCAGGGCAAGCCCAACCCCGTGGTCAAATCCGGTGAATTCGTCTTTGCCGCGGCGTATCTCGATCACGGACATATCTACGGCCAGTGCAACGGGCTGATCGAGGCCGGCGCCGAATTGAAGTGGGTTTATGACGCCGACTCGAAGAAGGTGGAAGCCTTTCAGGCCAAGTATCCCTCGGTGAAAGTGGCGCGCTCCTTCGACGAGATCCTCGGCGACCCGGCGGTGAAACTCGTGGCGGCCGCCGCCATTCCCAACGAGCGCGGGGCGATCGGCTGCCGCGTCATGCAGGCGGGCAAGGACTATTTCACGGACAAGACGCCCTTCACGGCGCTCGACCAGCTCGCCGAGGCGCGCCGGGTGGCCGCGGCGACCGGCCGCAAATACATGGTGTATTTCAGCGAGCGGCTGCACGTGGAGTGTGCGATGCACGCCGGCGACCTCGTGCACGGCGGCGCGATCGGCAAGGTCATCCAGGTGCTCGGGCTCGGGCCGCACCGCATCGGCAACCCGGCCGGCCGGCCGGCGTGGTTCTGGGAACGGGCGAAATACGGCGGCATCCTCTGCGACATCGGCAGCCACCAGATCGAGCAGTTCCTGTTCTACAGCGGGGCGACCGACGCCACCGTGACCCAGGCGGCGATCGGCAACTTCGGCAACCCGGACCATCCGGAACTCGACGATTTTGGCGAGGCGTCGCTCGTCGGCAACAACGGCACCAGCCAGTATTTCCGCGTCGACTGGTTCACGCCGCCGGGGCTCAGCACCTGGGGCGACGGCCGCACCATCATCCTTGGCACCAAGGGCTACATCGAGCTGCGCAAATACGTCGATGTTGCCCGCGAGAAGCAGGGCGACCAGCTCTACCTCGTCGACGACAAGGGCGAGCAGCACCTCAGCGTGGCGGGGAAGGTCGGTTTCCGTTTCTTCGGCGAGTTCATCCTCGACTGCCTCAACCGCACGGAGAAGGCCATGAGCCAGGCCCACGCCTTCAAGGCCGCCGAGCTCTGCGTCAAGGCGCAGGCCGCGGCGCGAAGGCTGACGCCCTGAGGGTTCGTCACAGAGAGCACAGAGGTCCGATCCGAGAGCACGGAGTTTCCCGGCAGGGCGGATGGCTAATCACAGGCTCGCATTGCCGGGCCCATCGGCTTGAATGCGGGGCGTGCGAATTTATCTCGATGTCTGCTGTCTGAACCGGCCATTCGACGATCAACGACAGGAGCGGGTGCGGCTCGAATCGGAAGCCGTATTAACGATTCTCCGGCGCGTTGAGACTGGGGTATGGGAGCTGGCCGGGGGTGAAGTGGTTGATTTCGAGACCGGCCGGATGGTCGATTTGGAACGCCGACAGCGCGTGCATGCTCTGGCAGGTTTGGCCGCGACCAAGCTTCCGGTGGACCACGCCGCCAAGGCGCGGGCGCAGGAGTGGGCCGGGCAGGGGCTCAAGCCGATTGACGCATTGCATCTGGCCTGTGCCGAAGGAGCCGGAGTCGACGTATTTCTGACGACTGATGACCAGCTGCTGCGCGTTATCCGCCGCACCGGGCGGGCCCGGATCCAGGTGAACAATCCCTTGCCGTGGCTGAATGAGGTGCTAACGTGAAGTCCATGGAACATGCCGTTCAGGAGCAAATCCGCACACGGGGGCTGCAGGCCCTGTTGCGGGAGCTTGGTCCGGTGGACACGGCGCGGTTCCTGCAGCAGTTCGAACCCGGCAAGGGCGACTACACGCAGGAACGCCACGCGTGGCTCGACGGCCTGAAGCTCGATCAGGTCGTGCAGGCCGTCGAGGAAGCCCGCCCGGAAAAAAAGCAGTGATGGCGGAAACGCTTCGTTTCGGCGCAGCCGCATCAATATCCGCAACCTGATTCCTTCGCGCGGTCACAAAGCGCCTCTGCAATTCGAGCGGTCCGAGGTTTGGAGCGGCCAGGCCCGCTCCGCGGCCGGCGCAACTGAAAGGGGACAGTTGCCGGCTTCGCGTCTGCGTTTTTCCCGACCGGTGACGCGTTTCTGCGATTGCCGTGTTTATGGCGGCAGCCAGCGTCGTCCTCGATATGGTCCGACCCAATGCCCTGATCGTGAACGGCGCCAACCGGCCGTAGGCGGCCCTTTTCACGTGTCCTCGTTCAAGTGCGAGTGCGGTTTGAGCTATGTGCCCGGAGTCGAGGAAGACGAAGCACGGCACGAGCAACAGCACGACGAATTTCTGCACGGTCCAGCCATACCCGCTGTGGAGACATTGGCTTCGGTCGGGACTGTGAGTGGGTTTCGTGTCGTCATCGTTGATCAGCATGTTTCCCTAGGATTACGGCACGAACTTGCCCATGTCGCGTATGTGGCCCAACGGACAATGCCTTCTTATCCGGCTGGCTTCGATGGCTCGCTGACGCCGGTGAATGACCGGCTTTTCTTGCTGACGCGGGACACTCGGATAGTTGCGATGGTGCTCACGGCCAGAGAGCATTGGTTTTGGCGACTGCGCTGGACGGCCGAAGGGCATGTCGAATTGATCAGCCACGACCCCGTCGGCTGCGATCGGCAGAAAATCGGCCGCATTTGGGTCGCAAAAACGCATCAACGAAGAGGCCTTGCGGTCGGGCTCGTTCGCTACGTTGCCAACTCCTGTGAGACAGAGGTCGCGTCTCTCGGCTGGGAGTTACCACTAAGCCGAGACGGCCGGGCATTGGTCCGCAACATTGCTCCGATCGAGTGGCTGGGCCACGGGGACGCTCACGCCGTTCAGGCTACGCTCGGCGCTGGCGACGAATAGATCTAGATGAACAAGGTGGGTTCGCCTGAGGAAATTGAATATTCCGAATCAAAAGCGGGCAGCCATTTTCGGCTTTGGCCCCTGCTGTCACGATTTTCCTACGAGACAAGACGACACGTCGAGAAGGGAGGCCTATTTCGCGATTGCGGAAGAAGCGATTTGACGGCTGCCTGCCATCGTCAAATTGACGCCAGTCACCTCATGAAATCCCCGCTCTGGTTGCGTGCCGTCATCTGGACCCTCGTCGTCGCCCTGGGCGTCGCGGCGTTCGCCGTGCTGGCGTGGTCGCGCGGCGAGCCGGTCAACGCGCTCTGGCTGATCGTCGCCTCGGTCTGCGTGTTCGCGGTGGCATGGCGGTTCCACAGCTCGTGGCTGGTCGCGAAGGTGCTGACGCTCGACGAGACGCGGGCGACGCCGGCGGTTGTGCACGAGGACGGCAAGGACTACGTGCAGACGAACAAGTGGATCGTCTTCGGCCATCATTTCGCGGCGATCGCCGGCCCGGGGCCGCTGGTCGGCCCGGTGCTCGCGGCGCAATTCGGCTACCTGCCCGGCATGATCTGGATCCTGGTCGGGGCCACGCTCGGCGGGGCGGTGCACGACTGTCTCATCATGTTCTGCTCCATCCGCCGGGGCGGCAAATCGCTCGGCCAGATGGTGCGCGAGGAGGTCGGGCCGTTCGCCGGCCTGCTCGCGCTGATCAGTATCGTCGCGATCATGATCATCCTACTGGCGGTGCTCGCGCTCGTGGTGGTGAAAGCGCTCGCGGAAAGCCCATGGGGGCTGTTCACCATCGCGGCGACGATGCCCCTCGCGCTCGCGATGGGCCTTGCGCTGCGCTACTGGATGCCGGGCCGCATCGGCCTGGTCACCGCGTTCGGCGTGGTCGGCCTGCTGCTGGCGGTGATCGGCGGCCAGTGGGTGCAGGGCACGGCGCTGGAGGGCTGGCTCACGCTCAAGGGCACGACGCTCGCCTGGTGGATAATGGGCTACGGGCTGGTCGCCTCGGTGCTGCCCATCTGGCTGCTGCTCGCGCCGCGCGACTACCTGAGCACGTTCATGAAGATCGGTTGCGTCGCGCTGCTCGGCGTGGCCATTGTCATCCTGTCGCCGCACCTGCAGATGCCGGCGCTGACGAGGTTCATCGATGGCAGTGGGCCGGTGTTCGCCGGACCGGTGTTTCCCTTCTGCTTCATCACCATCGCCTGCGCGGCGGTGTCGGGGTTCCACGCGCTCATCGCCTCGGGCACGACGCCCAAGATGCTCGAGCGCGAAAGCCACATCCGCCTCGTCGGCTACGGCGGCATGATCACGGAGATGCTGGTCGGCATCATGGCGCTCACGGCGGCGTGCGCGATGCAGCCGGGCGAATATTTTGCGGTGAACATGAAGGGCGAGCCGGCGGCGGTGACGCAGAAGATCACCGCGCTGGGTTATCCCGTCACGACCGCGCAGATGGCCGACCTCGCGACGTCGGTCGGCGAAAAGACGATGATCGGCCGCACGGGCGGCGCCCCGACCTTCGCCGTCGGGATGGCGCAGATGTTTTCGGGCGTGCTGGGCGGCAAGACCGCGTCGGCGCTCTGGTATCACTTCGCAATCATGTTCGAGGCGCTGTTCATCCTGACGACGATCGACGCGGGGACGCGCGTCGGCCGGTTCATCGTGCAGGATCTGCTGGGCTATCTGTGGCAACCGCTCGGCCACACCCATTCCGCCCTCGGCAACTGGGCGGCCAGCGTGGGATTTGTCGGGACGTGGGGCTGGTTCCTCTACCAGGGGGTGATCGATCCGCTCGGGGGCATCAACTCCCTCTGGCCGATCTTCGGCGTGGCCAACCAGCTGCTGGCCGTCATCGCCCTTGCGCTCGGCACGACGGTGTTGATCAAGATGGGCCGGACGCGCTACCTGTGGGTTTCGCTGCTGCCGCTCGGGTGGCTGCTGGTCGTGACGATGACGGCCGGCTGGATGAAGATTTTCTCGCCCGACCCACGGCTGGGCTTCCTCTCCGCCGCGAGGGACCTGCGGAAAAGACTCGCGACGGACGGCGGCACGCCGCTGGCCCAGGTGAGCGACTGGCAGCACCAGCTGCTGAACAACTACATCAACGCGGCGGTCACGGGCGTTTTCCTCGTCCTCGTTGTGCTGGTTGTGCTGGCCTGCGCCCGCGGGTGGATGCAGCTCCTGTCGGGCCGGCGCGCAGCCGACCTGCGCGAGGAGCCCTACGCGGCGCTGGCTGAACACTCTGCCGTCAAGTGATGCACATCGCCGTCATCGCTGACACGCACGACCGTTATCCACCGGGCTTGCCCCGGCGGATCCGCGGGGCGGACGAGATCTGGCACCTCGGCGATGTGTGTGCGCCGGAGACCCTGACGGAATTCGAGAAGTTGGGCCGGCCGCTTGAGATCGTCATCGGCAACAACGAATGCCACAACCTGTGGCCGCGGGAACTCCGGCTGGAGCGCGCGGGGCGGACATTTTTCCTCACCCACATCCCGCCCGGCAAGGCGCCCGCCGGCGTCGATGTCGTGTTGCACGGCCACACGCATGTGCCGCGCGACGAGACGGACGAGCGCGGCGTGCGCTGGCTGAATCCCGGGTGCATCACGCGACCGAACCGCGGGGCGCGGCCAAGCTTCGGCTGGCTGACGCTCGAACCCGGCCGGCCGCCGGAGTGGCGGCTGGAGCTGTTGTGAGCACGGGCTGGCCCAGGACCTGCTTTTTTCCGCCATGCGCTTCGAACTGATCACCCCCGAAACACTGGCCGCCCGGGCGGCGGAATTCGCCGGCTTGCTGCGCGACGCGGTCGAGCACGGCGCGTCGATCGGCTTTACCCTGCCGCTTGCCGACGCCGAGCTCGCCAGCTACTGGGGCAAGGTCGGGGCGGAATTGGCCGGCGGCAACAAGCTGCTGCTGGCCGCGCTGGACGCCGGGGGCCGGATCGCCGGCAGCGCCCAGCTCGCACTCGAGCCGCGGGCCAACGGCCGGCATCGCGCCGAGGTGCAGAAGGTGATGGTATGGGCGGCGCAGCGCGGCCGGGGCATCGGCGCGGCCCTCATGGCGCGGATTGAAGCCGAGGCCGGCGCCCGCGGCCGTCGGCTGCTCTTTCTCGACACCAGCGCGGGCGGCGGCGGTGCGGTGAAATTCTACGAGCGGCTCGGCTATGGTTTTGCCGGCAGCATTCCGGATTACGCGGCCGATCCCGACGGCCGGCTGGTGCCCAACGCGATTTTCTACAAGAAGCTGGAGTCGGCGGCGAACCCCGTTTAGCGAAGACAGCAGTGAGTGGCGCAGCGCAGGAATTTTTTGAAACCAACCCCATCACGGTCCGGCCGGATCTCGTCTTCGTGCGCAGCCTCCGGGCGCGGCACTACCGGCTGACCCTCCGCAAGGACGGCGTCGCGGTGGCCACGATCCCGGCCCGCGGTTCGGAGTCCGAGGCGCGGCGCTTCGTCGCGGTGCACCAGGGCTGGCTGCAGCGGGCCCGGGCCCGGCACGCCCGCAAGCCGCGGCTGGCGGAAACGTGGACGCTCGGCACGCCCGTGCTGTGGCGCGGTGCGATGAGCGAAATCCGGCTGGCGCGGGAGGGCGCCAAATCGGCGGTCTGCCTGGCGGCGGATGTTTTCCGCGTGCCCGCCCTGGCCGGCAATCTGCGACCGGCGCTGGAGGCGCAATTCGCGCGGCGGGCGAAAATCGAACTGCCGGCCCGTCTCTGGGAGCTGGCGGCCGAAACCGGCGTCGGCCTGAAGCAGGTCTCGGTGCGCAACCAACGGTCGCGCTGGGGCTCGTGCTCGGCGGGCGGCACGGTTTCGCTGAACTGGCGGCTGGTGCAGACGCCCGAGAGCGTGCGCGACTACATCCTCTATCACGAGTTGATGCACCTGCGGGAGATGAACCACTCGGACCGCTTCTGGACGCGGGTGGAGGAAGTTTGCCCCGGCTGGCGCGACGCCGAGCGCTGGCTCAAGCGCAGCGGCAGCCTGCTGGGCCTGTAGGTCCGACCGGTCAGGATTGAATAAGCGCCTCGCGCACCGCGGCGCTGATGCTGCCCATTTCAAACGGCTTTTGCACAAAACCGGCCAGGCCCTTGCCGGTGAAGCGGCTGACGGCCTCCTGCTCATTGAAGCCGCTCATGAGCACGACTTTGACGCCCGGGTTGAGGTGGCGCAACTGGCGGAAGGTCTCCTCGCCGTCCATGTGCGGCATGGTCAGGTCGAGCAGCACGAGGGCGTAGCGGGCCGGTTCCTGCCGGTAGATTTCAATCGCTTCGCGGCCGTCGGATGCCAGCACCACGGAAAAACCCAGCATCTCGAGAATCCGGGCCGAGACGGACCGGACGGTCTCCTCGTCGTCGACGACCAGCACCGTGCCGCGGCCGCGCCACCGGGTGTCGGCCCACGGCCGGGCGGAGCCCGAGGCCTCGGCCGAACCGTCGGCGCAGGGCAGGAGGATCTTGAAGGTCGAGCCGCGCCCGGGTTCGCTGTAAACCTTCAGCGCGCCCTTGTGACCGCGGATGATGCCGAGGACGGCCGCCAGGCCGAGACCGCGCCCGGTGAACTTGGTGGTGAAAAACGGATCGAAGATCTTCTCGAGGGTCGCCGCGTCCATGCCGATGCCATTGTCGCTCACCTCCAGAAACACGTAGTCCCCGGGGGTGATGCCGCCGGGGTGCAGCAGGGTGGCGAGGTAATCCTGGTCGACGCGCACCACGCCGGTGGAGAGGGCGATGACGCCGCTGCGCGAGCCGATGGCCTCGGAGGCGTTGATGACGAGGTTCATGATGATCTGCCGGAGCTGGGTGACGTCCGCGTTCACCGCGGGCAGCGCGGAGGCGAAGTTGAAGCGCAGCACGCAGTTCTTGCTGATCGAGATGTTGAGCAGGTGCGTGGTGTCCTCGACCAGCTGGTTCAGGTCGATCCTTTGCACGACGAAGAGTCCCTTGCCGGAGTAGGCGAGCATCTGCTTGCAGAGGTCGGCGGCGCGGTGGGTGGCCAGCTCGATCTGCTCGAGGATGGGCAGCATGACCGAGGTGCGGGGCAGGTCCATGCGGGCCAGGCTGGCGTTGCCGAGGATGCCGGTGAGCAGGTTGTTGAAATCGTGGGCGATGCCGCCGGCGAGCACGCCGAGGCTTTCGAGTTTCTGCGTTTCCTGCAGCTTGCGATCGAGATCGCGCTGGTGATGGTCGGCGCGCTGGCGCTCCGTGATGTCCTGGAACGTGGCCACGCAACCGTGGCACTGGCCGTTCTCGTCTCGCAGCGGCACGGCGTTGATCAGGACGACGAGCTTGGCGCCGTCGGCTCGCTCGATGGTCTCCTCGATGTTCAGCACCGGGCGGTTTTCCCGGGCAGCGACCTGCATGGGCTGATCCTCGGGATGGAGCAACCGGTCACCCGAGAGCACCCGGAAATTCCGCGGCGCGCTTTCGGGGGGAGCGCTGAGCGAAGCATTGGCCCCGGGCTGCAGGGCCAGCATGCGGGCCAGGGCGGGATTCATGCTGATATCGCGGCAGCTGGCATCATTGGCAATGCCCACCCCGACCGGCAGCAGGTCGAACAGGGTCTTCATGTCGTTGAGCCGGCGTTGCAGGGACGTGTTCAGGTGGAGGACTTCCGCCTCGGCCTGCTGGCGCTGGTCGATTTCGCGGCGCAGGTTGTCGTTGGCAGTGCTCAGGTCGGTCGTGCGATCGCGGACGCGCTCTTCCAGGGCGGTTTTCTGCAGAAGCAAATCATCCGGGCCCGGCAGGGCGAGCGCTCGGGGCATGACCCGCAGCAGGACGACGGCGCCAGCGACGGCGAGGCCCGCGGTGACCAGTTTGAGAGTGCCGGTGAGCGAGGGAACCGGCTGCCAGAGGGTGACGACCTCCAGGAGATGGGTGGCTCCGACAGTCAGAATGAGCACGCCGAACAGCAGGAAGATCCCCGGATAGGGCAGGTCGCGGCGTTTGCGCACCAGAAAGAACAACGCGCAAGGGATCGAGATGCAGGCGAGGGCGATGAAGCCGTCGGAGACGGTATGCAGCTGCACCAAGCTGACCTCCCCAAGATAACTCCGCCCCGGGGGCAGCAAGGCGGCACCGCACCATTTGGTCAGACAAGAAGCCGGAGTCATGGGTTGTTGCGTGGGTTTCGCCCACGGGGGTAATCTGGTGGCCCGTCGGAAGCAGCCAACCTTTCTCTCCGGCCGATGTCAATCAGCGCGAAGCGCCGGCGGGGTCGGGCCGTTTGCCGCAAATCGCCGTCTGTTCCGCGGGGAAGGCCCCCCTCGGGGCCGAGCGAAGTCCGACCGGGAAAGACGGCCGCCGCTACCGGATGTCGAGCAGCTCGACTTCGAAGCGCAGAGTCGCGCGCGCGGGAATCGAACCCCGGCCCTGTTCCCCGTAGGCCAGCCACCAGGGGACGATGAGGGTGCGGATCTCGCCCTTCTTCATCGTCGCGAAGGCCTCGTCCCAGCCCTTGATGACCCCGCCGGCACCGACCCGGAAAGTGTAGGGCTCGCCGCGGTCGCGCGAGCTGTCGAATTTGGCGCCATCGAGCAGGTAGCCCTCGTAGTGCACCACGACCGTGGCGCCGGGCGCGGGCGGATTGCCGGTGCCGGGCCGGCGCTCGACGTAGCGCAGGCCGGAGGGGTTGACGTGCGCGTTGTCGTAGTGTGCGCGAAGATAGGTGGCGTCCGCCTCGCTCAGCTGGGAGTCCGCCATCATCTGCCGCATGTATTTGTTCGCGGGCTCGCCGGGATGCTTGCGGCGGAAGATGCCGGTGCGGGCCTGCCAGGCGATGAACGCGAGCACGAAGCCGAGGAGGAGAACAATTCCGAATTGGCGCATGGCCGGAGCGGACTATTTTCGGGCGAGCAAGTCGAGCGCAACGGCGGTCATCGCGGCGACCCCGGTCTTGATGGTCGGCTCGGGGACGGGAGCGAACCGGCTCGAGTGCAGCGAGGGCAGCGGCACGCCGGTGCGTTCGCTTTCGGCGGCTTTGTCCGGGGGGACGGCGCCGAGCCGGAACAGGCAGAGCGGAACCTTCTCCACGGTGCGGCCAAACTGGCTGAAATCCTCGCCGCCCATCTCGGGGTCGACGGATTTTACGTTGTCGGCGCCGAGCCATCCGGTGAGGGCGCCGCGCACGCGCCGGGTCAGCGCGGGATCATTGTAGGTGGCGGGCGTCGCCTCCTCCTCGATGACCGTGACCACCGGCAGGCGGTCGTCGGGCAGGCCGGCGGCGATGGCCTCGCCGCGGCAGATGCGCTTCACCGCCTCGATCGTGTGCGCCCGCACGGCGTCCGAGTAGGAGCGAAGCGTGAGCTGCAGCTTCACCTCGTCGGGAATCACGTTGGCCTTGGTGCCGCCATGGATGGAACCGACGGTGACGACGCAGGCGTCGACAGGCCGCGTTTCCCGGCTGACGATGGTCTGGAGCGCGAGGATGATCCGGGAAGCCAGCACGATGGGGTCCTTCGTGGCGTGGGGATAGGCGCCGTGGCCACCCACGCCGCGCACGGTGATGTCCAGCCAGTCGACGTTGGCCATGATGAAGCCCTCGATCGTGCCAACCGTGCCGTAAGGCAGGGTGGCGCTGTCGTGCAGCGCGACGGCGAAATCGGGCTTCGGGAACTGGCGGTAAAGGCCGGCGGTCAGCATGGCGCGGGCGCCGAGCCCGCGTTCCTCGGCCGGCTGGCCGACCAGCACCAGCGTGCCGGTCCAGTGGTCGCGGAGTGCCGCGAGCATCCGGGCCGTGCCGGCGAGGACGGAGATATGGATGTCGTGGCCGCAGGCGTGCATCACCGGCACCTCCACGCCGGAGAGATTCGCGACCCGCACCCGGCTCGCGTAGGGCAGGCCGGTCTCCTCCTGGACCGGCAGCGCGTCGATGTCGGCGCGGAGGAGCAGAGTGGGGCCGCTGCCATTTTTCAACACCCCCACGACGCCATGACCGCCGATATTTTCCGTGACCTCGCAGCCGGCGGCGCGGAGTTCGCGCGCGACGATGCCGGCGGTGCGTTCCTCCATCAGCGAAAGCTCCGGGTGCGCATGCAGGTCTTTATAGAGCGCATCGAGCGACGGAAAGTCGGCGGCGACCTTGGCGGCGACGAGGTCGTGGAGGCTGTCCGCGCGGGCCAGGGTGACGAGGGTGCAGGTCAGGGTGGCGAGGACGAGGGGACGGAGGGTCATGATTTCGGCTTGGGTTCGAGTTTGAAAATGAGGCCGTCGAGCACGGCGTCGGCCTGGAGCTTCAGGCGCTGGGCGGGCGGCACGGGCTGGGCGGGCGGGGCGGCGGCCTGTTGCTTGGCGAACTCGGCGTCGCCAGCGGCGCGGGTGGCATCGAGAAATGCCTCCTTCACGTCGTGGAAGGCGCCGCCC
>JAYVZM010000444.1:0-7655 GCA_043783345.1 Verrucomicrobiota bacterium | reverse complement strand
CGCCGTCCGGGTAACGGCGCTCATAGAGCGCCGCTACAGGTTCACGCCGACACCAAATCGCAATTTCCGCCACGCCGCACGACGCGCAGCCTGGAGCCGAACAGCCGGGAGAGCGCCGCGGAAGTCAAAGTCCGGCGCACAGGGCCGTCCGCGGTGATCCGGCCGTCTTTCATCAGGATGACTCGCTCGATCTCCGGAATCAGATCGGAGACGTGGTGCGTGACCAGAATCAGGCTCTTGCCGGCCCGCGCCAGTTTTCGCAGCACCTGCCGGAATTCCCGCACCGCAGCGGGGTCGAGGCTGTTGGTCGGTTCGTCGAGAATCAGCGCCTCGGGATCGTGCACCAGCGCGCGACCGATGAGCGCACGGCGTTGTTCGCCGGAGGACATCGCGGAGAGCGGTCGACGCGCGAGATGGCCGATCTCCAGGAAGCGGAGAACCTCCCGGGCCCGGCGCGCCTGGGCGGCGGTGACGCGATGGTGCGGCCACAGACCGAGACTCTGGAAAAAGCCGGACAAGACCATTTCGCGGGCCGTCACCTCCCGGGCCGTGATCTCGTGCGAAAGATTTTGGAGCAAGTCGAGCGCGACGAGGCCGATTCGTTCGCGCACATCGCCCAGCGCCCAGTCTTCCTGCCCGAACAGGCTGAAGCGCGAGCCCGGCACACCGGCCAGCGGGTAGAGCTCGCCGGTCATCAATTTAACGAGAGTGGACTTCCCGGAGCCATTGGGACCCAAGATGGCGAGGTGTTCCCCTGGGCTCACTTGCAGGCTGAAATTGCGCAGGACGGCCCGGTCGCCGCGCACCGCGGTGATTTTCCGGAAATCGATCATTAAGGGGGAGGGAAGGGGCCGCATGGACAAAAAGCCCTTGAACTTTCAAAAGCCGCTTGTTTGCTCGTCACGCTGCTTCCGGAGAGATGGCTGAGTGGTCGAAAGCGGCGCTTTGCTAAAGCGTTGTAGGAGTAAAATCCTACCGGGGGTTCGAATCCCCCTCTCTCCGCCATTTTTCAGTCGGACGCCGGGCCCCCGCGGGCGAGTTCGCCCGTGCTCCAACCGGGCAGTCGCTGGAGCCACGGCGACCTTACCGTGGAGTTTCGCATCCCTGGCCGGGCGCCGGCTCATTTTCCGCCGTAATACTTCGGCTTGAGCACGCCGATGCAGGGCAGGTTGCGGTAGCGCTCGTTGAAATCGAGCCCGTAGCCGACGACGAATTCGTTGGGAATTTCAAAGCCCACATAGTCCGCCTCGAACGGCACCATCCGGCGCGCCTTTTTGTCGAGCAGCACGCAGGTTTTGACGGAGGCGGCCCCCTTGCTCTTGATGAGGCCGGCCACCGCGGCGAGGGTCTTGCCGGTGTCGAGGATGTCATCGACCAGCAGCACGTGCTGGTTCCGCACATCGAGTTTCATCTGGTCGACGATCCGAGGCTCCCCGGCGGCCTTGGTGCCGTCGTGATAGCTCGAGGCCCGCAGGCAGTCGAGGCGCAGCGGGCTGCTCAGCTGGCGGAGCAAATCCGCGGCAAAGATCAGCGCGCCGTTGACGATGGCGACCACCATCAGGTCCTTGCTGGCGTATTCGGTGTTGAGTTGCGCCGCCAGAGTGGCGATGCGGCGCTTGATCGCGCTGGGGGTGACGAGGACATGGTCGAGGTGCTTGAGCTCCGGCGGGCCTTTTCTTTTCGGCATGAGCCGATAAGACGGAAACCGCCGGCCAAGGCAAACTGTTACAAACCGCCCGGCGGGGTTTATATTTTTGACTTGGCCCGGAGCGGGCGGTTGCCTCACCGGGACGCGGGCCCCTCCGAAACTGGAGCGCGAATGCCGGGCGTCACGAAAAATGATTTCCATTCAGGTTAAGCAACTGACCAAACAGTTCGGTCCCGTCGTGGCGCTTCACGGTCTCGATCTGACCATCAATCCCGGCGAACTGTTCTTCCTGCTGGGCCCCAGCGGCTGTGGCAAGACCACGCTGCTCCGCAGTCTAGCCGGTTTCTACATCCCGGAAAAGGGCCAGATTCTCTTTGGCAGCGAGGATGTCACGCGGCTGGAGCCCCACAAGCGGAACACGGGCATGATGTTTCAAAGCTACGCGCTGTGGCCTCACATGACCGTGGCGGAGAACGTGGCCTTCGGTCTGGAGGAGCGCAAGGTGCCCGCGCCCGAGATCAAGCAGCGGGTCAGCGAGGCCCTGGCGTCCGTCCGCATGGAGGCATACGCCGGCCGCAAACCCAACCAGCTTTCCGGCGGCCAGCAGCAGCGCATCGCCCTGGCCCGCGCGCTCGTGATCCGGCCGCGCTGCCTGCTCCTCGACGAGCCCCTGTCCAATCTCGATGCCAAGCTCCGCCTGGAGATGCGCACGGAGATCCGCCGCGTCTGTAAGGAATTCAAACTGACCACCGTTTACGTCACCCACGACCAGAAGGAGGCGCTGTCGATCGCCGACCGCATGGCGATTCTGGAGAGCGGGCACATCCTGCAGGTCGGGACGCCGCGCGAGGTCTACAAGCGGCCCACCTGCAAGACCGTGGCCAATTTCATCGGCGAAACCGACTTCATCCCGGGCAAGGTGCTGGGCATCGTGGGCAATTACGTCACCGTTGAGACGCTCGTGGGCAAGTTCGACGGCGTCTTTGGCGATCCGGCGAAGATTCCCTCGGTGGGCGATACCGTCACCGTTTCCATCCGCCCGGAATGCTGGGAACTGCACCGCAACGCCGAGCAGCGCAACGTCGTCCGGGGACGGATCGGCCAGTCCATCTACCTCGGCGAAGTGGCCCAATATGAGTTCGTCACCCACGGCGGCGCCAAGCTGAAGATTTTCGAACGCAATCCCCGCTTTGCCGATGGTTCGGCCCGCGGCGAGCTCTTTGCCACGGTGGAGCCCGAGGACGTCGTGGTGCTGGTGGACTGAGCCCCGGCGCGACGACCATGAAACGGGCGCTCATCATCCTCGCGCTGGTTGCGGTCGTGGGGCTGCCCTTTTTGCTGCGGCCGCGGCAGTCGGCGGTGCAGCGCGCCGACGAGACGCTGGTCATCATCACCCCGCACAACGAGGCGCTCCGCTACGAATACGCGCACGGCTTCCGCCAGTGGTATCAGGCGCGCACCGGCCGGACGATCGCCATCGACTGGCGGGTCATCGGCGGCACGAGCGAAATCACGCGCTTCCTGGAGTCGGAATACACCTCGGCCTTTGAGAACTACTGGACGAGGACCCTGGGCCGTGAGTGGAGCATGGAGGTGCAGGCCGCGTTCGCGAATCCCCGGCTGGTCCCGGACAAGACGGCGCAGGACGACACGGTCGAACAGGCCGCCCGGCGCGCCTTTCTCGATTCCAACATCAGCTGCGGCATCGACATCTTTTTCGGCGGCGGCAGCTTTGACTTCATCCGTCAGGCGAACGCCGGCCGGCTGGTCGATTCCGGCCTCCTGCACTTGCGTCCCGAGTGGTTTCGCGAGGACGTCATTCCGCAGACCTTCACCGGCGAGGTCTATTGGGACAAGCAGGGCCGGTGGATCGGCGACGTGCTGAGCAGCTACGGCATGATCTACAATCGCGACTCGCTGCAACGGCTCGGCATCGCGGAGGAGCCGCGCGCCTGGGACGACCTGGCCAATCCAAAACTGCAGGGCGAGGTCGCGCTCTGTGACCCGACCAAGAGCGGCTCCATCGCCAAGGCCTTCGAGAATGTCATCCAGCAGCACATCTACCGGCAGTGGGCGGGACTGGAGCGCGAGACCGGCCGGCCGCGCCCGGACCTGGAGAAGCGGGCCGTGGAGGCCGGCTGGATCAGTGGGCTGCAACTGCTGCAGCGCGCCGGCGCCAACGCGCGCTATTTCACCGACACGTCGCAGAAGCCGTCGATCGATGTGATCCAGGGCAACTCCGCGGTGGGCATGTGCATCGATTTCTACGGCCGCGGCAGCCACCAGGAAACCGCCCGCCGGGTCGACGGCACGGGTCATCGCATCGGCTATTATTCGCCGCCGGACGGCACCGTGCTTTCCCCCGACCCGATCGCCGTGCTGCGCGGGGCGCCGAATCCGAAGGCAGCGCTCGCCTTCATGGAATACGCGCTCTCGATGGAAGGGCAGAAGCTCTGGAACTTCAAGATCGGGACACCCGGCGGCACCGACCGGTATGAACTGCGCCGCCTGCCGATCCGCCGGGATTTCTACACCCCGGAATTCGAGAAATATCGTTCGGACCCCGACGTGAATCCCTACGCCGGGGCCAGCCCGCTGATCTACAACCCAGCCTGGACGGGCGGCATTTTCCGGGAAATGTCGTTCGTCATCCGCGTGATGTGCCAGGACACCCACGAGGAACTCGTCGCGGCGTGGCGCGCCATCATCCAGGCCGGCCTGCCAGCCGACGCGCTTGCCGTCATGAGCGACATGTCCGCGGTCAGCTATCCGGAGATGACCGGCCGCATCAAGCAGGCGTTGAATTCCAAGAACAAAGTCGACGAGGTCCACCTCGCCAACGAACTCGCCGCCACCTTCCGGCGGCAATACGCCCGCGCCGCGGAACTCGCCCGGGCGGCGAAGCACTGATCAGCCGGCCTTGGCCGGCGGGACGCCGGCAGGACGGTGAATCATGTAGCCTTCGGGATTGTCCACGGGCTTGAAGCCGAACTGGGCGTAAAGCGGATGGGCGTCGCGGGTGCGCAGATTCCAGCTGCGCAGGCCCTGTAATTTTGGATGACGCATGGTCAGCGCCATCATCGCCTTGGCGAGCCCCTGGCCGCGGTGCTCCTCGAGCACGTAGACGTCGCAAAGATAGGCAAACGTGGCATGGTCGGTGATGATCCGCACCAGGCCGGCCTGCGCCCCGCTCTCGGTGTAGGCGCCGAGGCAAAGCGAGTGCTGCAGGGCGCGCTGCACGGTTTCCAACGGGATGTTGGGGCTCCAATACGACCGGCTCAGGTAGCCGTGAATAGCGCGGGCATCCAGCCGCGCGGGATCGTCGGAGATCAGGTAGGCGCCGTGGCGGTGCTCGAGTGGGGCAGTCATATCTGTAGCGGCGGTCTGTGCCTGCCGGAAATTTTTCGGAGAAGGTCGGACGGCGGTCATAGACCGCCGCTACAGGGCCGCGAAGGCGGCGGCAAAGCCCGCCTTGTCGGCGGCCTTGAAGAAAGCGGTGCCGGCGACGAAGGTGTCCGCGCCGGCGGCGTGACACTCCCGGGCGGTGTCGAGATCGATGCCGCCATCCACCTCGAGCCGGAATTTCAGGCCGCGTTCCTTCCGCCATTGGGCGATCTGCGCGAGCTTGGGCAGCATGTCGCGCCGGAAGGTCTGGCCGCCGAAACCCGGCTGCACCGTCATGACGAGGACCAGGTCAACCTGGTCGAGGAGCGGCCCGATGGCCGCGGCGGGCGTGCCGGGATTGAGCACGATGCCGCACTGGCAGCCCAGTTTGCGGATGCGGCTCAGGGTGCGCCGGTGATCGTAGACCGGCTCGATATGGATGGTGATGTTGTTGGCGCCGGCCTTGGCGAACGCCTCGATATATTTCTGCGGCTCGTCGAGCATCAGGTGGGTGTCGAAAAAAAGCTTCGAGCCGGCGCGCCGCAGCGCCGCGACGGTTTCCGGGCCGAAGGTCAGGTTGGGCGCAAAATGTCCGTCCATGATGTCGAGATGGAGCCAGGTGGCGCCGGCGGCGGCGACAGTCTGGGCGCTGACCGCGAGATGAGCGTGGTCACCGGCGAGCAAGGAGGGGACGAGAAGCGGAGGATGGAGCATGGGCGGAGTCGGATGACAGATGACGGAGGACGGCAAAGGCTCAATCATTGTTTCGAAAGGTAGGGGCGCTTGCCCTCAAGCGCCTGGGCCGTTGGGGCAACGGCCCCGACCGACGCAAAGCGATCGCCTACCATGTGTCCAGCACGGCGTGCACGGTCTCTCCCGCGAGCTGTTCGGCGAGCAGGGGCAAGGCCTGATACTCGGAAGGGATGAGCCCGCTGTCCGTAAAGACGCCGCGCTGGGCTGTCAGCGGCCGCTGGGTGAACCAAGCCTGTTTCGTGCGGCTGTCGGTCAGCGTGGCCTGGGCGTGCAGGTCGACATTGAAGCGCCGGGCCAGTCCGGTATCCGTGGCGAGGGAGACCGCCACGGCGCGGTCGTAACCCGTGAGCGTGACCCGCAGCACGGCATCGGCGGCCTCGGGTGAGTTCACCAGGGCGACGCGCCCGTCGCGGATGAAGGCTTCGCGCAGTTGCGTGGTGACCAGCGCCTGAGCCTGGGGAATCATCGTCCCGCTCGCGACCGGAGCGATGAAAAGGGTGGAGAACTTGGGTTTTGTCCCGGTGCCGAGCTGATAGCTGGAGCAGGCGGTCAGCAGGATGGCCGCGCCCCAGGCCGGGATCAACCGCAGCAACTGGGCGGAGCGTGACATGGGCGGGAAGCGGCCCTCAAAAGAGCAGGAAGCGCTTTTTCTTCTTGGGTTCGGCGGGCGTGGGCGCGGGGGTCTTCGCCGCGGTGTCCGCCTGCTGCTCGAGTTTGGCCTCCACCACCGTGAGCTTGGTCCGCGCCTGGGCGGCCAGTTCGGAATCGGGGAAGACCGTGATGGCCTCGTTGTAGAATACCTTCGCCGCCTTGTAGTTTCGGCGATACTTGTAGTAGTAGTCCGCGATGGTCAGCTTGCTCTGGGCGAGAACCTTCTTCATTTCGAGCAGGCCTTTCTCGGCCGAGGCCATGCCGGCGTCGCCGGGGAAAAGGATCATGTAGTCCTCGTAGTAGGTGATGGCCTCCTTGGTCGAGGACTGGTCGTAGTAGGGTCCTTCGACGAGCGAGGCGTGGGTCTGGGCGATCTTCAGGTAGGCATCGGGGGTCAGGACATTGCGGGGATAGGTGTTGATCATGCGGTCGAGGGTGTCGATCGCCGCCGGCGTCTCGCTGATCTGGTGATAACCGCGGGCCGCGTTCATGAGGGCCAGCGGCGCGTAGTCGCTGTAGGGGGCGGTCTGCACAATGACCTCGAAATACTGGATGGCCTTTTCGCGGTTCTTGAAGCCCGGCAGCCAGGTGAAAATGTAGTTGCGCCTGCCCTCGAAGAGCAGGGAGGCGATCCGGTATTGCTCGCCGATGACCTGGTTGAATTTTTCCGAGTTCGGGTAACGGGACACCATCTGCTGAAAGGTGTCGAAGGCCTTGAAGTATTTCCGCTGCTTCTGGTAGATCACGGCGGTGCGGTAGAGCGCTTCGGCCGCGAAAATGGAGTTCGGGTATTTGCGATTGACGGTCTCGTAGGCCTTGCGGGCTTCGCGGTCGTGGCCGGCCTCTTCGGCGGTCCGGCCCTTGTTCATGAAATCGAGGGCGTTGCGACCATCCACGGTGTCGAGGCCACCGAGCACGCCGCCCTCCAGCTTCCAGCCGCTTTGCGGCGTCCAGATCAGGTCGGCGGAGAGCCGGGCGGGCAGGATGAGCAGCACGGCGAGGGCTGCGAGGGAAAGGACGGAAGGGAGGCGACGCATGAGACTGGTGTTTACCATCGAATAAGAGTGGAACCGTAGGTCAAGCCAGCGCCGAAAGCGACCAGCAGGGTGTAGTCGCCGGGTTTGATCCGGCCGGAGCGGCGCGCCTCGTCCAGGGCCAGCGGGATGGAGGCGGAGGAGGTGTTGCCGTAGCGGTCGAGGTTCACATAGACGCGCTCCAT
>JAYVZM010000443.1:0-7660 GCA_043783345.1 Verrucomicrobiota bacterium | reverse complement strand
GCGGTGCTGACGGCCCGGCAGCACACGACGCTGGAGCCGGTTTTCATTTACGATGGAGGCGAGAACCGGCTGACCGACTGGCTGGCGGACCGGCAGGTGCGGTTGGTGCGCCGCCGGAGTTTTCTGGCGCCGGAAATCGACGGCCTGTCCGGGACGCGCGAAAACGCCGCGGCCCGGTCGATCGCGTGCGGCGCCTACCTGCGGGTGGAGGTGCCGGCCATCGTGCGAGAGTTGGGCTGGCCGGACCGGCACGTGCTCTACACCGACTGCGATGTGATGTTCACCCCACGGTTTGACGGCTCGTTGGCGCGTTGTGAGCCGGCGTGGTTCGCGGTCGCTCCGGAGGACGATCCGCAGAACTGGGCGGCGATGAACACGGGCGTTATGATGATGAACGTGGACGCCCTGCTCGCCGATTGGCCTGCTTTTCAGGCGACGATCCGGGCGCAACTGGCGGTGAGCGTGCAGAGCTCATTCGACCAGCACGCCTACCGGACGCATTACCGTGGGCGTTGGGAGCAATTGGCGGCGGAGATGAACTGGAAGCCCTATTGGGGGCGGAACGACGCGGCGCAGATCGTGCATTTTCACGGACCCAAGCCGTTCCAGAAATACGCCATCGCGGCCGGCACGGTGCCGCCCGACATTGCGCGGCTGGCGACGGGCGCATTCTATGACCAGGCTGCCGCGTATGACCGGCTGCTGGTGGAAGCGATCCGGGACACCGCGGGCGACGCCGAACCGGCGGATCCGTTCACGGGAATCGAAATCCTGGCGGGCATGCTCGCCCCCGAGGGGCCGTATCCCGCGCAGGGCCTGCCGCGGGTGCGTTGGGGACTGGCGCCCCGAATCCGGGTCCGTTTGCAGAAGCAGCCGGGAGCGGCGGGAAACACCCTGCGCCTGGCGGCCCTCAGCCAGCTGCCCGGCCAGGAGTTTTCGGTGTGTCTGAACGGCCGGGAAATCCGCCGGCATGTATTCCGGAGTGCGGGTAATTTCGAGCCGCTGCGCGTGGATGTCACCGGCACGAAAGACGGCGACATCGTGGAATTGGTGCCGAAAGTCTGGCGCGACGATCCGGACGGACATGCCCGCGCCATCCTGTTTCGCGCGATGTGGCTGGAGTAACGACGGAGCCGGGACGGCGAGAGGGGTTCAACCTGCGGTATTTGTAGGCCAGTGAGCTTGCTCACGCCCAAATCGCGCCCGCAAACGGGTGGCCTACCGCGGCTCTCGCTCGGTTCTCAAAATGGCCCTGACCGGCGAACCGTCCCCGTCCTAGATTTTCAAGGGCAGGGCGATGAGTTCATAGACGCCGGGGGACACGGCGTGCAGATCGAGGTTCTCGAGGATGACGAGGCCGGCGGCGTCGAGGGCGTGGTGAATCGGCAGATCCTTGCTGGTGAGGTGATCGACTGAGGGCACGTCCAGGCCAACGAGCTTCACGCCGCGCGCGCCGAGCCAGGCGGGCACGTTCGCGGCGAGCAAGGGCCAGCTGTCGGGGAAATAGTCCGGGTCGGTCCAGGTGTCGCTCTTGAACAGCACGCGCGGGGTCGCGGAGAAATCAAACGCCGACAGCAGCGCGATCGTGATGGTGGCGTGGCCGCGCACGTCGACCACGCGCGCCGGGCCGACGTAGGTCTCGACCGGCACCCGGTCCATCCGGGCACCGGCCTGGTTGTAGTGATAGGGCGCGTCGGCGTGGGTGCCGGTGTGCACGCTCAGGTGCAGCCGGCCGACATTGACGGCCGAGCCTTCGGGGATTTTCGCGACCAGTTTGAATTCGGCGGGAGTGTCACCCGGCCAGCGGGGCATGCCGGTGTGGATGGGGCGGCTGATGTCGTGGAATTTCATGTGACGAGCGGGCGTTGGGCGGGAAAATTTTCGTAGGACTTGGCGCGCATGATTTCCTTCAGCCGGGCGATGGCCCCGCTGCAATCGGCGAAGCTGTTGTAGAGCGGCGCCGGGGCGAGCCGGATGATGTCTGGCGGGCGGAAATCCGGCACGACCCCCGCGGCCTTGAGCGCCGAGCAAATCCGCCAGGCCTCGGGATGAACCAGGGCGATGTGGCCGCCGCGCTCGCGGTCGGCGCGCGGATTGGCGAAGCCAAAACCGAAGTCCGCCAGCTCGGATTCGACCAGCGCCATCAGCCAGGCAGTCAGCGCGAGCGACTTCGTGCGCAGGGCCGCGATGCCGCCCGCCTCGGCGATCAGCTCGAGCGAACCTTGCAGCGGGGCGAGGCTCAGCACGTGCGGCGTGCCGATTTGCAGGGCGGACGCATCGGGCGCGGGCTCGTGCTGTGCCGAGAGGGCGAAGCGGCGGTCCGGCCGGACGCCCCACCAGCCGGCGAGGCCGGGTGCGCGCGCGAAATGCCGGCGGTTGAGATAAAGTCCGCCGACCGCGCCGGGGCCGGCGTTGAGGTATTTGTAGGAGCACCAGAAGGCAAAATCCACGCCGTCGCGGTCGAGGGCATGCGGCACCGCGCCGATGGAATGCGAACAGTCGAAGCCGAGCAGAATCCCGCGGGCGTGCGCCTCCCGGGTGAGCGCGGCCACGTCGAGCAACTGGCCGCTGGTGAACAGCACCACCGGCAGCACGGCCAGTTGGACGTCCGGGGTGAAAGCGGCGACGATATCGTCCTGGCGCAACGTGCGGCCGTCGCGGCTCTTCACCAGCCGGAGATGTTTCGCCGGATCGAGTCCCCGCTGGCGCAGCTGGCTGTGGACGGCGTGGAGGTCCGACGGGAAATTGAGTTCATCGGCGACGACGACGTTGCGCGCCGGAGCCGGCTCGAACAGCGTCGCGAGCAACTGGTGGAGGTTGCCGGTGGTCGAGCCGGTGAGCGCGATTTCCTCCGGCGCGGCGCCAAGGAGCGGCGCGAGGCGGGCGGCGATGCTTTCGCTCAGGGTGAGCCAGGGCGGCTGGGCGCCGGTCCAGCCGTCGATGCCGAGGGTCCGCCATTCGTCCAGCACACGCTGCAGACAGGCCTCGGCGCGGCGGGAGAGCAGGCCCAATGAATTGCCGTCGAGATAGATTTTGCCGGGCGGCAGATAAAACTCCGCGCGGAAACGGGCAAGCGGATCGGCCTGGTCCAGCGCGGCGGGGGAACGCATGCGGGGGAGAATCGCCCGGACCGGCAGCCGGCGCAAACGCGAAAGCAAATTGGCTGGCCGGAGCGGGGGCGGACGGCACTATGCGGCCGTGAACCAGCCCCTCTGGGACGACTGCGAATGGAAGCCGCTGCCCCGGCTCGAGGGCACGGTGCGGGCGGACGTGTGCGTGGTCGGGCTGGGCGGCTCGGGTCTCGCGGCCTTGGACGAGTTGACCGCGCTGGGTGTAACCGCGGTGGGGGTCGACGCCTGCTCGGTCGGCGCCGGCGCGGCCGGTCGCAATGGCGGCTTCGTGCTGGCGGGGCTGGCAAAATTTTACCACGAGACGGTTGCGCAGTTCGGCCGCGAGACCGCCGCGAGCATCTACCGGCTGACGGCGGAGGAAATTCAGCGGCAGGCGCGGGAGCTGCCGGAAATCGTCCGGCTCACCGGTTCGCTGCGGCTGGCGGCGGATGCGAAGGAATTCGGGGATTGCCGGAAGCACCTGGCGGCCCTGCGCGCGAGCGGCTTTGCCGCGGAGCCGTATGAGGGGCCGGAAGGCGAGGGGCTTTTGCTGCCGACGGACGGCGTCATGCAACCGTTGTGCCGGGTGCGGACGCTGGCGCGGAACCTCCGGGAACGGGGCGTGCTGCTCTACGAACATTCGCCGCTGCGCAAAATGGTCCCGGGATCGGTCGTGACGGGCGGCGGCACGGTCCTGTGTAACGCGGTGGTGGTGGCGGTGGACGGAAAACTCGAGGCGATTTTTCCCGAGCTGGGCGCACGGGTGCGCACGGCTCGGCTCCAGATGCTGGCGACGGCGCCGGCGCCCGAGGTGAATTTTCCCCGGCCCTGCTACTGGCGTCAGGGTTACGAATACTGGCAGCAGCAGCCGGACGGCACGGTGGCCCTGGGCGGTTTTCGCGACCAGGCATTGGAAACCGAATGGACGGAGGCGACGGAGCCAACGGCGTTCATCCAGGGATTGCTCGAAAAATTTCTGCGCGAAAAACTGCGGGTGCGCGCCCCCGTCACGCACCGCTGGGCCGCGTCGGTGGGTTACACGCCGGACGGTTTGCCGGTGCTGGAGGAGGTGCGCGACAAAGTCTGGGCCGTCGGCGGCTACAATGGCACGGGCAACATCGTGGGCGCCCTGAGCGCGCGGGCGGCGGCGCGGCTGGCGTGCGGCGAGTCGTCGGAGTGGGCGGAATTGATGACGGCGGCCCGGGAGCGCAACACCGGCTGACTTATCGACGAACGCGGCATAAACCACGACGAATGATGCCGGGAACCGGACAGCCCTGACAACCGGGCCGGTGGAGGGGGCGGCCCGGCCGGTCCCACGCTTGCCAATTGCCGGGCTCGCCGCTTTACGAGAGCCTGTGTCTGCACTCCGCCGGCTTCGATGGCGCCACGTGTTTGGTCTCTGGACCGTGCTGGGTCTGTTGCTGAGCTTGCAGACTTATGTGTCGCTCGCGGGGGATGGAAGGGATTTCACGCTCCGGCAGCATCTCTATACCATCACGGCCCAGATGTATCGGGCGTGGATGTGGGCCGGGCTGACCCCGCTGGTCTTTGCATTGCGCCGGGAAATCGGCCGGCGCCACCCGAACCTGCTGGTCGCGGGCGCGCTGCACCTGCTGGCGGCGCTGACGATATTCGCCGTCGGCAATGTCCTGCGGCTCTGGGTGCTCTGGGCCACGTTCGGCTACTTCCGACTCGAGGATTTTTCGCTCTACATCGTCTACAACCAGATGGGGGCCTACAGCCTGATCGATTTCTACATCTACTGGGTGGTGCTGATGTTCGCCCACATGTCCGACTTGGGCGCGCAGAAACGGCAGACCGAATTGCGCGAGGAACAGCTGCGCACCGCGCTGGCCCAGGCCGAGCTGGCCGCCCTGAAACAGCAGGTGCAGCCGCATTTTCTCTTCAACGCGCTGAACGCCATCGCGGCGCTGATGCGAGCGGGCGAAGCCGCGAAGGCGGTCGAAGCGCTCGCCGTGCTCTCGACGCTGCTGCGGCAGCTCCTCAACCAGGGGGGGCGCCAGGAGATCGAACTGCGGCGCGAATTCGACTACGCGCAGTGCTACCTCGCCGTGGAAAAGGTGCGCTTTGAGGAGAAACTCATCGCCCGGTTCGAGGCCGACGACGATTGCCTCGATGCGCTCGTGCCCACGCTCATTCTCCAGCCGCTGGTCGAGAACGCCGTGAAGCACGGCATTGCGCAGCGACGCCATCCCGGCCGGATCACGATCAGCGCGCACCGCGCCGGCGACCGGCTGCGGCTGGAGGTGACCAACGACCCCGCGGAAGGCGGCCACCGCGCGCACGAGGGGGACAACCACGGCATCGGGCTCAGCGCCACGCGCGCCCGGCTGGAACGGATCTACAACGGCCGGCATCAATTCAACTGCCGGTTCAACGGCCCCGAGGGCACGGTGGTCAGCATCGAGCTGCCCCTCCGCTTCGCCGCGGCGGGCAATCCAGCATGAACCGAATCAAAACCATCATTGTCGACGACGAGAAACCGGCCCGCCGCGCCCTGCGCGGGCTGTTGGAAAAGGATCCGGAGATCGAAGTGACCGGCGAGGCGGCGGACGGTGAGCGCGCCCTCGAGCTCATCCGGGCGTCCCGGCCCGAGCTGGTCTTTCTCGATGTCCAGATGCCCATGATGACAGGACTGGATGTGCTCCGGGAGCTTGCGCCGGCGTCCCGGCCCGAGGTCGTCTTCGTGACGGCCTACGATGAATTTGCCCTCAAGGCGTTCGAGTTCCACGCCGTCGATTATCTCGTGAAGCCGTTCAGCGACGGCCGGTTTGCGGAGGCGCTGGCGCGGGCGAAGCAGCGCGTGCGTCGCAACTCGCTCGCGGCGACCGAGGAAACTCTCCGGGCCGTGCTGGACCATTTCCAGAAGGAGAAGGCGGGCAGGCCGGCGGCCGACCACGCCCGCCTCGTGGTGAAGGCGGACAGTCGGCTGCATTTTCTCAACCAGCGCGACATCCGCTGGATCGAGGGGCAGGGGGACTTTGTGAAAATCCACCTCAAGGATCGCGGCCTCCTGGTGCGGCTGACGATGGGCGCGATCGAGAAACTGCTCCACGGCGGGCAGTTCGCCCGCATCCACAAGTCGACCATCGTCAACCTCGCTTGGGTGCGGCGCGTTGTGCCCATGCTCGCCCGCAGCCACGGCATGGAGCTCGACGACGGCACGACCTTGCCGATCGGCCCGAGTTACCGCGATGTGCTCGACCAGTTCCAATGAACCGGGACTGCCTCGCGGCCGGTGCCGCGGTCACGGCGTTTCCGGAGGGTTTCGTCGTGCGGCATGCATCAGTGGTCGATACCGGCTTGAAGCCGGCGCGCCGGCCTGCGGGCATGGCGACCACATGAATCCCGCCACGACCAGCGAAGCCATCGAAAAAAACCGACCGGCCCAGGCGATTCTCTGGGGCTGGCTGATCTGCGGGGTCCTCGATATCACCGCCGCGTCGCTCACCACGCTTTATTATGGCGGGGTTCCGGTGCGCATGTTGAAAGGCATCGCCAGCGCCCTGCTGGGCCCCAGCGCGCAACAGGGTGGCGCGGGCATTGCGGTCATGGGCCTCGGGATGCATTTCCTCGTGGCGTTTTGCGCCACGATCACCTTCTACGGCTTGAGCCGGCGCTTCGGATTTCTGACGAGCCAGGCCGTCTGGAGCGGTCTGCTCTGGGGGGCAGTGGTCTGGCTTACCATGAATCTCGTCGTGCTGCCCCTGCTCGCGCAGTTCCGCGGCCTCTACCTGCCGGATGTGAAACCCTATGTGTGGAAGCCCACCCTGCTGGGCCTGGGGGTCCACCTCGTTTGCGTCGGCCTGCCGATCGCGCTCGCCGTCCGCCGGTTTGCCCCCGGCCCCCGCGGCCGCCTGGTGCCATGAAAACACGAGCAAAGCTGGGAGCGGTTCTCCTGATCATGGCGGGCGGGCTGGCGGCGGAGGAAGTTTCCCCGATGTCGCCCGCGGTGCCCTACCCCGAGGGCTACCGGCGCTGGATGCACGTGGCCAGCGCAGTCACGCCGCCTAAAAAGGGCGTCGCGGGCAGCCATCCAGAGGAGGGAAAAGTCGTCGCGCCGCACGGTTTGATTCACCACATCTACGCCAACGAGAAGGCGCTGGAAGGCCTGCGCACCGGCAGTTTCCCCGAGGGCGCGGTGTTCACCGCCGACTGGTTTGTGCTGGAGGAAACGCCAGGCGGCCTCGGCCAGGGACCGCGAAAATCTCTCAACGTCATGGTCAAGGATGCGCGCTGCGCTGCGACCGGCGGATGGGGCTACGAGGATTTCGACAAGGACAGCCAAACCGTCCGCAACGTGGGCCGGAACGCCGTGAAGCAGTGCATGGACTGCCACGCCCGGGCGCAGAAGCACGACTACGTCTTCAGCACCCGCGTGCCGTAGGCCGCCGGCGTATGTCAAACCCCGGGATTGACAGCGGACGGGGGAAGGGACTTCCTTCGCCGCGATGAATCGTTTTGCCGCCCACTATTATTTTTTCTTCGGCTTTTTTAGCCCGAAGGCCATGGGCGGCTGCACCAGC